>CATLVU010000178.1 GCA_950061135.1 uncultured Oligoflexia bacterium | reverse complement strand
CTTATTTATCGGCAAACCATATTAAGTTTACATATCTAATAAAGGACTAAAATGAAGAAACTAGTGATTATAGCATTATTGATAGTTGGGTGTGCTCCTACAACAGCAAATTTTTATATTGGTATGACAACTGAAGAATTTGAAGATAATAATCATAATATCAATGTGGAATTGATCGAGAAATTAATAACCCCTCAAACTAAAGTAATCATTCCTGTTCATTTTGGTGGACATCCCTGTGAGATGAATAAAATTTTGAAGATTGCAAAACAATAATAGAGAGAAGTTCGCATTAAAATTCTAGGGAATCAACCAGTCCCTGTTGCCTAATACTTAGTATTACCCATAAGTTTGAGTGATAATTTTGTAATCTTCGATAACATCTCTGAGCCTGTGTATGCCTCTCCATAAGCTAGTCATACCAGGCTCTCCGTCACCTTTACGGTTCATAAAACCACCTAACTGAGCAAGCCAGGTTATCGCTACATTTATGGTCGGTGGAGATTTTGGAAAATTTAAACTCTTATTGATCTTCAAATAAAGAGCTTTCCATTCTTCCGTACTGAAAACACACTCACACTCTAAGCTAGGATTTGTTCTTTTAATTTTTACAAGAAAATATATTTTCCAAGCAAGAATGGATGTTAAACACAAATATGACTTCAGCTTTTCATAATGATTGAGACGACAATCCTCAACGCTAAAACCGCTTTTAATTGTTTTATGCCAACATTCTATGTTCCAGCGTGCTTTATAAAAACCAATAATACGCTTCGCAGATTCAAAATTTAAAACTTCTCTGTTAGTGATCAAAGTCCAGTCGATTCTTTCTTCTTTATTGGGGGCATTTACTTCTTTTACGTAAATGACTGTGACTTCTTGCGGCTCTAGATCAATACTTACAGCTTCTTTACGCCTCGTGGGTGTGGATAAGGTGACCTTGTCAAAATACACCTTAAGAGTGGCAACTCTTTTCTTCCCATTTGATTCAACCTCTATTTGAATCTTTCCTGTAGGCTTCAATCTCTCAATATGCCCATCTCCCATCTTTCCCTGTTCAAATAGTCCTCGTGGATATCTAGAGCGTATAATAAAACTCACTTCAAAATCATTTGCGGTTTGCATATATTCAAATATGTCGGCTTCTCTATCACAGATACTTACGACATCGTATTCGTCTTTTAAACTTATTAAAGTTTCAAGTTGCTCTATCCACCTATAGCTTTCCTTTTTATCAATTGGGCGAAGCTTATGATTTGACTCTTGATAGCTATCTATAGATTTTCTTGTAAAAATCTTTTGATCAATTATACCAAGAGGGAGTTCATCTTCAGTCATTGCAATGCTAGAGTGCATGAGGCATCCGTAGATGTCTCCAGCAACGCCAGACATTTTGCTAAGACCTTTGATTGTTGGGAAGTGAGTGTAATTAAAGTAAGTTGTATCTTGAGGAACGAGTAAAACATCTCCTTTTTTGAGCTGTTTTTCTATTCTCACAAAGGTTTGCTGTTGATGAGCTGAAAACATAATATCTGAGGTTACTTTTTTATTATCAAAAAATCTATAGGCTCCTTTTGCAGAAGCCCAATTTTGACATGCTCGAGTGATCTTTGATCTTGGTGATGAATAAAGACATGAGCCTAATACCTTAAGGCGATTATTGAGCCTCTTGTCACCAAATTCTACGCCTTTAAACTCTTCTTCAATCCACTGAATTTTTTGCATATACTTTCTCCAGAAATATTTTTCAGGAAAAAGATTATCTTAAAAGAAACTTACGGCCTATTGTGCAGGGCCGTAAGTTTTTAATAATAGGAAAAGATTTATGGGTAATACTAAGTCTTATTTAACAGGGACTTATTCGTTTACTAGTATTCAATACTGCAGTTAACCGTTAAACTTTTGATGTCTTTATTACCTAAGATTCCACCATTTTGATTTTTAAGCTCGACCAAAACTTCAGTGTCTTCGCCAACTCTTGAAGCAAACCCTGAACTGACATCAGTTAACTCTGCCTTAAATCCTGTTACTTTATCGACAATGTAGACCTCTCCAAATCCACCTTCAGCTGTTACTTCAGCAGAATATGCATAAAAATCACCAATTTTATGAATCAATGATGATTTCTTTGTAATTTCTTTTGTAACTTGAGATCCATCAATTTGGTTCCCATCAACATCAACAGCACAATTAAAAGTGCCTGCTGCAAAAGAAGAGGCAGAAGTAAGTAGCGCAATTCCAATTAATAGTTTTTTCATTTTTATCTCCTCGAGTAATTAGTCGTTACAGTAATTATTAATATCCAAGCCGCGTTAATGACTTCTTTTTTTATAATTCATGGACCTAAAGGTTCTAGATAACACGAACTGCAATATCGCGTTTCCGCACCGCACCAAAACCAATATGTAAAAGGTTCATAGAAACTGAGAACTTTTTTAACTTAAAGTCGCTTAAAAACATAAAACCCTTGAGTATATAAAAAATTAACAAAGCCTTCATAAACTCTAGTTTGAGTAAACTTTAAAGGCCTCTTCATCCGAGTCGATCATAAAGAAAAAGTGGCATAATAAAGAGCCCTAAATTTTTTACACACCCTGCGAGACTTAGTTCTAACAAGTGTGAAAAAATCATTCATCTGCGTGA
>CATLVU010000177.1 GCA_950061135.1 uncultured Oligoflexia bacterium | reverse complement strand
GCTAAAGTGGTTAGAGAAACATTACTTGCTCTACAATGAGTTTTTAGTGGTTGTCGCCGGCAGTCGATGCATTTGAGGTTTTTGTTTTGACAAATATTCTTTGAGCCCACTTTTAGAACTAATGAAATCTAAATATGTTTTACCTTCTTTAGTTTGAATAGAAGGGTCTGCACCATGCTCGATTAATGTAAACATACCACCATAACATCCTCGGTAAGCTGCTGCCATCAAAGGTGTTTGTCCTTTCTTTGTTTTTGTATTTAATTTTGATCCACGCTCAATAAGAAGATTCATCATCTTTAAATCACACTCGCCGACTGCTGTATGCAATGGAAGAGATTTCATAATACTTCCTTTTTGATTCACAACTTCTGGCTTTTTATCCAAGATAAGATTCACAAACCTCGGATCCTTCGTGGCCACTGCTAAATGAATAAGGTAACCACCACTTTGAGTATAATCCCATGGAATATTTTTTTCATTTTGCATCGCTTTTTCAAATTTTTTAAAATCTTTTTTCCATAAAGACATAACATAAGGACTTTGAGCTTCTTCATCGCTCAAAGACATTTTTATTGATATTTCATCGAATATCTTTTTCACAAATTTTGTATTATGAGAATTAAGCATCTCTTTAGACATTAACGTACTTGCAATATAATAAGGGATCGCAACTACGGCTAATTTTCCTAAGATTCGAATCGAGTCTCTTTTAAAAATAAAGTATGAACGAGTTTCATCGGAAAGCATTTTCAGCGCCGATGTATAAGTCACAAAAACACCAATACTAATCGCTACAAAATATCCCCATGCCAGATATACAGGACTCTCTTTAAGAGCATTATAACCAAAAAGGCCTATTAGAAATAATAAAAATAAACCGACGACAGAAGTTAAATATTTGTCTAACAAGATAATTGAGTTTTTAAAACTCGTTTTGGAATGCACCATTCGAGAAAAATCGATTCTTTTATTTAAGGCAATTATATTAATCACAACAAAAGCAGCAAGAACTCCAAATAAAATAACAATATAGGGAATTGTTTCTACTAAATAGTAAACTCCAAGGCTGAATGTTATGGCCACAGGAACAAAGAACACAATATCAGCAATCGATTGATGAAAAACTATTTGAGAATTTGTCATTGGAAGAGCGGCACGATGCTTAATACTAAACATTAAATTATTCAAATTGTTAATTCGAGAGAGAACTAAAAAGAAAATTATATAAAATGAGAATTGGACTAAATGTGTGCCTAGCTCATCGTTTTTTGTATAAATTAGAACACCAGATAACCAAATTAAAAATGATGTTATAGTTAAAAATATAATACGGACATAATTAAACAAAATATTATACTTAATCGAGTGCCATATCAGTTTCATGCTACACTCTCCACATCGTCTAACTCAAATAAAGAATCAAGTTTTTCAACCTCTGTTACTATAACTTTATGAGAAGAGTCGATAAAAATAACATGGTCGACTGATTGATAAAGATCTTCTGCGATATTAGTTGCAAGTAGTAAAGAGCATTGATGTTTCTCTCTGAAGACTTTTAGATATTTAAAAAAGTTTCTTCTTGATTTTGGATCTAACACTGCTGTTACTTCGTCCATTAAGTACAATTCACATCTCGCAGCAAAAGCTGCACATAAAAGTGCCTTTATTTTTTGCCCCGTAGAGAGTGTTCCAAACTTTTTCTTAGGATTGATTTCAAAAAGGTCTAAGAGCTCTTTTTCAATTTCTCTATCGTAATTAGGATAGAAAAAAGCATAATAATCCAGAAGTTTCCCTATCGTAATATTACTTGGAACCATCATATCGTGAGTAACTACAAAAATTCTGTGTTTTTGAGTTCTATAGTTACTTTCAGGGTTCTCCCCAAAGACAACAACTTTACCTGAGGATATTTTTCTTAGCCCCATTATAATTTCAATAAGAGTTGATTTTCCAGCACCGTTCTTTCCTAAAACACCATAAAACTCTCCATCACCAATCTTTACATCTAGATCATGATAAATAACTTCCCCATTTGGTATTTGATAAAGAACATTCTTGAAAATAACCATTTAACTTCTCCTAAGTAGCTATTCGGCTATTTAAAATGATTATTTAATCTTTCTTGACGTAAATACAATTAATTAGATCGTCATGTCTGTTTGTTTTTTAATGAAGGGACTCATTAATTTTAATAATAACAGACCAATTTCATACAATAAAACCAATGGAACCCAAAGCGCCATCATTGTTATTGGATCAGGAGGGGTAATTAATGCAGACACCACCGCAAAGGCAGTTATTACATATCTTCGAAGCCCTGTTAATTGTTGATGAGTTATTGCCCCCATAAGTCCCAAAATAAGTATGATATTGGGTAATTGGAATAATAAACCTAAAAACACTAATACCTTGCTGGATAAGACAATATACTCTTTTAAACTAATTGTTGCCTCAATATTTGAAACACCAAATCCTAATATTGTTTCAAAGGTAAATGGGAAAACAATAAAGTAACCAAACGAGACCCCTAAGCAAAAAAGTGTAAAGCCCAGAAAAATAAAAGGTCTTATAATTTTAATTTCATTATCATAAAGTCCAGGCCTTATAAAAAGCCATAATTCTCTAAACCACAATGGAGATGAGGTGATAATTGAGCACCAAAAAGCTAATTGAAACTGAGTTAAAACCTTGTCCAAGAGTCCTATGAAAACAACTTTTCCCTCACTTCCTAGAGCAGACCTTAAGGGCATTAATAAAAAGTCTTGTAATTTATCTCCAAAATTATAACAAAGCCCAAAAAAGACTATTAGATAGATAACAATCTTAATGATCCTACCGCGCAATTCCGTTAAATGGTCTGTTAAT
>CATLVU010000176.1 GCA_950061135.1 uncultured Oligoflexia bacterium | reverse complement strand
ATCGAACTCAAAAAACATCTTACTCGGTGGTGATGCAACCTGAGCGACTTGATCGTCACATAACTGATTTAGATAAGAGGTAACTTTTGTTAAGTCTGTACTATCCCAGTTATCTATAATATATTGGTAAGCAAAATCATCTACGATCGGTTTTAAAGTATTGTCACCTTTTACCTTATCAAACAGCAAGATAATAAAATCACCAATGTGACTTTTTGATCTATTCACCCAGTGCTTCATGTAACCTGCTTGATATAACGTATAAATTTGGCGAGCATATTCATTATTATGCAATATCACTGCAATACTTAGCTGAAATACAGATGTTGGTGATACCAACCTTAAAGGTTCACGACTAAAGCGATGCGTGAAGCGTTTTAGGTTATAGTTTTCTATCATAAGCAGGTGATATCCATAAGTTAAGCATATGCTTAACTTACCTAAATCAAGTAAGTTATCATCTACAAAACTAGCTTGTGCATCCATCTCATAATAATCACATGGAATTGACAACTCTGTATTTAATACCTCCCAGTTAAAGAAAGGCAATTTATCATTGCTAGGTATACCTCTTTTCGTTTCTCCTTGCTCAATATAAAAATTAAGCTCTTTTGTATTATTTATATAAACCTTTCTATACTTTTCAGGATTTTTTATCGCCAGCTTACGCTTACGTAAAAATTTTTCTAATATTTTGTCCATTATTTACCAACTGGAGTCATTGAGATTGTAGCAGTGTCAGCAAGCATCTAGGGATCAGGTCTTTCCTTTTGCAACAATCTTACTAACACGCGAATAGTGTAATTGAAATAGTCACCCAATTATTTTCCTTGCTCGACAAATAGCGCAAACTTACGTCTTGATGTTGCTTTAAATTTGCCAAATAGGGGTAACATTTTATCGATTTAAAGCCATTCTGGAGCTTGTGCTTGCCCATCGTAAAATGCCCTACACGTTGAGAACTTCTATTAGACCATTGCTTATATACAACTTTGGACTAGTTAAAAGGTAAAAAGAAAGACCTGACTCTATTGGTTTGCATCCTAAAACACTACTTTTTGACACTCAACTCAAAAATCAGGTTTTCATTTCCTTCTCTAAGGTAAGCAATTTTAACAACTCGCCCCTCTTGGATTGTATCTGAATCATGCTTTCTATTCGCAAAAAAGGAGTTTTCAGTTCCGTAATCATTGTACTTAAAGCGTACTCCATCGACAGTAAAAACCTCTTCTCTACTATTTCTTTCAACAAGTTGAATATCTTCAATAGCTCCTTCAACTGTAGAATAATTTCCAGAATCTATGTCATTAGATTTTAATGCTAGACCATAAAATGACAGTGACTGCATTACAGAAAAGCCAAATAAAAATAAGAAGCCAAACCAGAAGTTAACTTTCTTTTCAAACTGTAGTTTATTTTCCCCGAGCCAATATCGAACGAACACAAAATGGGTTCAGGTCTCTCTTTTTTACCTAAATTAAAGACTAAACTGAAGTGGTTATTATGATTTAGAAGGAAAATGTAGTTCGACCTCTTTGGATAGATAAAAGCTACTTACCATTATTCTTTATTTTTAAAGCTTAAATCATTATGACAAAAAGCATCTATTAAACCATCACTATCCGCTTTATTTATTTTTGCTTCTACTGAGAGAACTATAATAAGATAGTTATAGGTATACTTACCTTCATCAGTCATTCGATTAAGTTTATACCCAACCAAAAATTTATCGCCACCTCTGTAATCCAAAAGTGATATGCTGCAACTTGTTGTATAGCTAATCGAAAATACTAATGAAGCTTTAGCATCTTCGAATTCATCATAGCTCGAAAATAGAGGCACTGAGAAACTATCTATCACTCCAGTGTATTCATCAAAAGCTTTTTGTTTATCTAAAAATGAATCTACTTCAGAATTGACAATATTGATAAACTTTTCTATTGAAGGTTTAATATCATCGAATTCAATACTTGTGTTTCTATTCTTAAAGAAAGTCATATCCTCAGCAGTGTAACCATATACTAGGCATTTGTTTGCTGCAAAAATATCACCTCCGATTCGGCCTAACAGATAAGAGTCTTCACAATATTCAGATATAGGCTGTAACGCCATGCAAATGCCACTTTGGAATAAAAGGATAAAAATTAAATACTTCATAGTATCTCCACCATTTAACTTGAGTCTCTTCGATTAGCTCAGAAAAAAACTGTTACGTTTTTTGGCATAGTGCTTAACCATAATCCACGAAAGAAAAACAAGAACCGACTCCTAGCTCTGTTGAATTCCATTCAATTTTATTAAAAAAAACATAATGAAAAACATTACTGCAATTGCTATAGATGAGTATTTAATGGCTTTACAAGCCCACACTTTGTCTTCCCGATAGGATTCAACTTTGAACAGCTTAAAACCATGATAAATTGCACCTGTTCCGCCGTAGTAGTTTATGAAAAGCTCTTTTTTTGCGTATTTTGGAGCTAAGATAAACAAAACCATTACAAACAAAAATAAAACAGCCGAAAGTACCATCAAAATAATAAGAAAATAATCTATCATTTCACCAGTTCACATTTACATATTTATCAGTAACTTACTATACCAATAAAAAGCAAGTTATGCTCCAACCAAACTTAAACACAATCTGGTGTTTTTAGTTGATAGTAAAGCACTGCGTTTGCTATTTTACGTCTAATACTAAATCTGTAACCGAGGACACATGGAAGCGCCTACTTTTGAATTAACCCGTGATAACTTTAACTCAATCTTTTTCAGACTTTCATAAAAACGAAAGTGCAAACTGAAATACCTATCTTGAGATGCGGAGTCCCTTTACCAAAAGCACAAAAACTCAAAGCAAAATTAATCACTGGAGCTATATTCATCATTGCTTGCCACCTTGTTT
>CATLVU010000175.1 GCA_950061135.1 uncultured Oligoflexia bacterium | reverse complement strand
CATTTGTAGTAGATGCTGCGAATGGTCATGCTGCTTATAATTTTACAATAACTCATAGTGTTAATAATAGTATGATATTACTAAAACAAAATGCTAGATTTATTTCTGAGTTTTCAATTATTTCGCGTGAATAAATAAATAATAAAATATAAATTATAATAAATGAAAACATTGAACAATAAGAAATCCGGAATAACAACATCTGATATTGATTCAGCTGGAGCACAAGTGCAAGGCAAAACCTTTTTAGGCCGCAATGATGAAGACTACAGATTAGGAAATGAATATACCTTTACATCATGGATAAGTGTTATGCCTGTTGAATCATTCTCTTTGTCTCTTAGACTAGAGAGAAAGCAATTTGAAAGATTATCTGGCATGAATGAACACATGCACTCAATGATGTCTACAACGCATGATACTAAGTTTAGTACTAGAAGATTTGACTCTGTTCTTGTTGGAGCAAACTATATTTTTAGGTCCGGTGCTTTAGAAGGTCATAGATTAGCTTTTGAGTATGGAAAACTAGCAGGTTTTGATGTTAACGATTTTCAATTGGCCCCAACTGAGACAATGGTCTTTGGCTGGCAGAAAGCATTTCAATAATTACTCCGGCCCGCGATTTTGATCTGTACCCCAAAAATGGTACCGATTATTAAAGAGGCCCTACTTTTAAATGCCTTCGAAATTCACTCGGAGGCATTTTTTTTAGACCAGTCTGTGGTCGCCTGTGATTATAGTAATTAATTTGCTTTGTCACTTCCAACTCAAGATCCTCGTAAGTTTTACATCTTTTCAAGTCTATTAAGTCTTTAATATGCCCAAAGAAGCTCTCTATTGGAGCGTTGTCAATGCAGTTGCCTTTTCTTGACATTGATTGCTTTATGCCATTATCACTCAGCTTTTTCCTAAAGGAGAAGTGAGTAAAGTGAAAGCCCTGATCTGAGTGCACCATCAACCCTCTTCTTTCTTTTGAGGATAATTTAGCTAAAGCACGATCCAATGCCTTATTAGATAGTCTTATGTCTATTCGATTAGACGTTGCCTTTCCAACAATCTCCTTAGTGCACAAGTCCTTTACTGCAGCAAGATACAATCTTTTATGGCCATAACTCATCTGGGTTATATCTATTGAGTAAACAGTATTAGGTCTGGTTTGTTTGAAATTTCTATTCAATAGATTCGGACAGGTCTTGTGCTCCTGGTTCTTCTTCACAAACAGTTTATACTTATTTTTTCGTCTAATCTTGGTGTGTAAGTTGAACTTTCTTTTTATCCTAGCAATTTTCTTTTTATTCATTAAAACTTGGTGATCTCGCTCCAAGATCATCTTTATCTGTCTTATTCCGACCTTCTCTTTATTTTTAAGAAAGACTCTGTTTATTAGCTTGAAGTCGGCTTCGTCTTGGTCTTTACGAAGCTTAGATTGCCTATAAAAAGAGCTTTTAGGCACTGCAAAGTGTTTGAGTAATGCCTTCTGCCTAACACCGCGCTTGCTTAAGGCCTTAACGATTCTTGGTATTAAGAATTCTTTTTCGTTAAGGCCTTCTTCTTTTTTAGATCTTCGATTACTCCTTTCTGCACCTCTATTACCGCTAAGAGTTCCTCATAGGTTAACTCTGAGAGTTTCTCATTTTTAGGTCGTCCACCACCTGTACCGGTGCCTCTTCTTTCCTCAAATAGCGACTCTCTACCTTCTTCGAGGTACTTCTTCTTCCACTTCTTTAAACATGATTTCGGGTAGTCGCGAGAAAACCACTTAAGATTAATGTTGGCCTTTTTAAAGATTTCTTTTGGGTTTAGCCCTGCGAGATAGTCTTCTACGGATTTGGCTTTAAATTGAGGATGAAAAACGACTTGTTTCTCTGAAACGTTTTTAATGTGCTGATTCTGGAGAAGTTTCCGTCTTTGATAGTCAGAAAAATCATGCATATCTGTACTCCTAAAAATTGAAGCCTCATCTTATCACAGATGAGGCTTTTTTATTTTAGGTCCCACTAATGGGGTACAGATCATTTGGAGGCCTTTATTTTAACGATAAAATAAAGTGTTTCTTGATCTTCCTTCAAGAGTTCTTACGTGAAGAAGAACTTCGTTTCGATCAATATCCGTTGGTACTTTCCACTCATACTCGAATGGAACAAGCTTCATAGGACAATGAGATCTCACTTGCTTCATCTTAGGTAGAATAGAGTAGGTGTCTTTTCCATTACTAATATATTCAATTGTATCTAACTCAAAACAGTCACTAGGATTGTAACCTTTAAGGATCACATGACCTGATCTCGCACTCTCTTTGTCAATATGTTCAACATAAGCGTAGCTGAAGTCATCTATTGCGGCACTTGTAGATTCGTTGATCTTCAACTTAGCTTCTTTCTTGTAAATCGATTTTCCATTTACTGTTATTTCATATTTTCCTTTATCAAGCACTCCAAGCTCAAGAGTTTCAGTAAATGGTACCACCATCTCAGGACAGAATGGATTGCTTTCATCGTAATAGAGAGAGGTTAAAAGAATGTCTATTTTATTGCCGGTAACCATTGCATTTGCTTTTGGTGTTTTGTGGCAAAGATTCGGTAGGAAACCTGTAAGTATTATTTCTGAGTTATCATTAGAATGTGATTAACGATGACTTCTAGTAAAAAGTTTAAAAAATAGGCTAATTTTTAATTAATTCGCAAAAAATTAACGCATAGTGTCCAACCACTAGTAAGCTAACTACGGCCAAATTGGGTTGTCAATCCAATCAGAAATTACCTTAACTTGTTGATTATCAAGGTATCCTAAATCTTCAAATAAATTAAAGCTAAACAGATTATCATGTCTCCACACGCCGAGAGCAAACTTCGCCATGATCACCTGTGATGTGGACGCCACCCCGAGATAATTTTCGACTAATTTGGGCCTATATGCTTTTTT
>CATLVU010000174.1 GCA_950061135.1 uncultured Oligoflexia bacterium | reverse complement strand
AAAAGAAGTTTCAATAAGTGATAAGATAATTTGTTTATCTGCAAAAGATGATTCCGATACAAGTAGTTTTAAAAACGATCTTGTCTATATCCATTTTTTAAAAGTAGATGCAATTTGTAAGGCTCAATTAAAAAAAATTAACGGTGATGACATAATTATAAATATTCCAGAGGAAATACGTTTTATAGGATCTACTTCTACTAATAAGATTACCGATAAAATGACCAAGCGAGATTTAAGTATCTTGAATAAAGAGATTGAGCTTACAAGACTCGATGCCGAAGATTTAGAGTTTGCAGGGATGCGTGAAGCTCCAAGAATGAGACCTAAGAGCGATAAGCTTGTAGAAGTTCGATATACTGCCGGTACTGTAAATAAAGAAGCTTCTTATGTACTACATGATTTGTCTCAAGGGGGAATTGGAATGCTAGTAATTGAAAAAGATGATCTTACAGTTGGAATGGAACTTGAAATATTAAGTCTTGATAATAGCGTTTTTGATATCCCAATGAGAGGAATCATTAGGGCAATAACTGATGCTGATAATATGGGCGTTCAATACAAGGTTGGAGTTCAATTTATACAAAACTAAAGCTTAGAGTAAGCTTCTTCATCAAAACCAATTGAAACTAATTTATCAGATTTACATAAAATAGGTCTTTTAATCGCAGAGCTATTATCAATTAATAATTGGTATTTTTCTTGAGCATTCGCTTTTTCAAATTGTTCTTTGATTTTTCTAAAAGTTGGGCCTTTGGTATTTACGGGCCAATCTCCAAGATCTTTTTTCCACTGTGTCAAAAGAGCTTTTGTTGGTGGTTGTTTTTTGAAGTTAATAAATTCGTAATTTATCTCCTTCTCTCCAAGGAGGTTTTGGGCTTTTTTTACGGTGTTACAGTTAGGAATTCCATACATTTTATACATGATTTCGCCTTTAACAAATGTGAAAGTAGTGTATAGTTATAATATTAACATTTTATTAAGAGAGAGGATATATGAGTTACTACACAGAATCAAGTGAATGGAAATGGCTTTTTAAAAATGCAATCGACTGGGATAAAATCATACCTCTATATTATCCAAGTTTTCCAACAGAAGATGGTTTTCAAAACAAAGAAGACGTTATCAATTTTATTGAAGAAATGATTACTGCCACTGGAGACTGGGCCTCAACTGCGGTTCAAGATAGAGCAAGAACTCTGGATGAAGAAGGTGCGGGAAAAGTTGTGGATGGCAAAACAATACCAGGTGAAGCTTTAACTCAATTATATAATGAAGCAAAGGAATTAGAAGTTTTTGGGCTGGCCGCTCCTACAGAATACGGTGGAATGGGTGCACCTGCAATTGCGGGCCTTATCACTTTTACACAACTTAATAGAGCTTGTATTTCTTCGGCCACACAAATTGGCTTTTTCACAGTTATCATTGATATGATTGAACGTTTTTGTGAGCCAGAAGACAGAGACAGATTAATTCCACAAATAGTTAAAGGGGAATTATCTGGTTCGATGTGTTTAACAGAGCCTGGTGCAGGTTCAGATGTTGGTGCATTGAAAACAACTGCAACTCTTCAAGAAGATGGAACCTATTTATTAAATGGATCAAAGCTTTTTATTACTAATGGCGGTGGCGGGCTTGGATTTGTTCTTGCTCGTATAAAAGGTGCTCCTGAAGGACTGGGTGGAATCTCAATGTTCTTATGCGAAGAAGAAATCGGCGAAGGTGAAAATAAAAAACAAAATTATGTTATTGCTAAAAATGAACATAAAATGGGACTTCATGGGTCGTTTACTTGTGAAGTTGTTTATGAAAACTCGGTTGCAAAACTAATTGGAAAACCTCATCAAGGTTTTAGATATATGCTTCACCTTATGAATGAAGCAAGGATCGCTGTAGGTCTTCAGAGTATCGGTGGAATTGAAGCATGTATTAGCTATGCTAAAAACTATGCAAAAGATAGAGCGCAGTTTGGGAAAAATCTTATGGATCTTCCTTTGTATAGAAGAAATATGAATGACTGGGAGACTGAACAAGATGCTTTTAGAGCATTGATGGTTGATACCATTTCATATTTTGATCAATATCAAAAACTAGATATGATGAAGCGACATGGAGAAAAGCTGACAAAAGATCAGGAAAAACAACTTGAGGAAGCTAAGAAATGGGTTAGAAGAAGAACTCCTATTGTTAAGGCCTATGGAGCAGAAACATATACATTACTTTCTCAAAGAGCGATTCAAGCATTAGGTGGCTATGGCTTTATAGAAGAGTACGACGCAGCAAGATTGCATAGAGATTCTTTTGCACCTCTTTTATATGAGGGGACGACCCAAATTCAAGCTTTGATGGCGATGAAAGATTTAATGAAGTTCATTATGAGAAGTCCTACTAAGTATTTCACGGCTCTTGTTAATGCCAATCCAGTTGCTAACTTTTTTGGGGCAAGTTCAGAGCAAGAGTCTGCATTTAATAATATCCAATATGATTTTAAGAAAAGTTTTGTAAAGCTTCTTATTAAAACTTTAAAGCCTGGAACTGATACTTCAGATCCAGCTGAAACGAGAAAATTCTTTGATGCAAAAAGATGGCTTAAAGAAGAAAACGTTGAGAAACTAATGGTGCACGCGGAAACAATTTTACAAGCGTTATCGTATATCGAAACTTTAAGAGTTTTAATGAAGCATGCCAACCAAGATGAGAATAGGGCAGACTTATTTAAGCGCTACCACGACCTTGTTCTTCCAAGGTTGACTGCGATTTATACTGATTGGTCATTAAGATAGAATAATTAAACTTTTTTCAGCTCGAGTTTTTGCTTGAGCTGAAAAATCAATATTAAGCTGATAGAAGTTAGCATTCCAATATATATTTCATCTAATTGGTATTTCTCTTTGTAACCCCCAAGTCTCCAAACACAAGTTATTACAGCGCTTGAGATAGCGGTGATTGCAAACTGATTATCATTGATTCTTTTTTTCATCATATAGCCTGAGACTACAGGTATTAATAATGCTGCACTTGAAATACTTCCAAGTGTTTTCCAAACAGCTTTTATATTACCATCAAAAATAGTGGCCATCAGAATTGATAATATACCGATAAAGATAATTGATAAATAATGGATGCTTAGCTTTCCTCTCCAAGACTTTGG
>CATLVU010000173.1 GCA_950061135.1 uncultured Oligoflexia bacterium | reverse complement strand
TTTCTAGGTTTTCAGATGATAAAAGTTCTGTTGCATTATCTAGGTCATTCATTGATGCTGCGACAACTACTTTACTAGGTACCTGAGGCTTATTTAAATATATAACTTCATCTTTATGCCCCAGCTTACTAAAGACTATTTTAACCATTGATTCATTTTTAAATAAATCTGCTGCATTATATTCAAGTGGTGTTACTCCAAGTTTTCTTATCTGGCCTTTAGAGTCGACGACACTAACATTTACATCTTGGGGGTAACTTTGAAATTCTAATTGTGTATGTCCACAACTCGTTAAAAAATAAATTAAAGCTAAAGATAGTAACACTTTCATAGCAAACTCCGTTGTTAATTACTTACTTAACGGAACTTATTTTAATTTCTTTAATATTTTTTAAGGAAAACTAAATATTAATGACAAGCTCAAGGCCGTACTCTGATATGCTATGAGAATCATCAAGTATTTTTTGTACTTGATAGCCAATAGAGAAATAAAAGTTTCTTAAACTAAATAATTGATACCCCAAACCGACTTTTGCGTAAGTCCTTGATAAAACGGAGTCTCTGATATTATACAAGTCTTTTACTATGTTTTTATTCGCACTAGTTAGTTCTATCTCAAGTTTTTCAGAAACTTCTGATTTGCCGTAAGATCCGTGCAAATAAAAGTTTCCAAGAAATACCGTTCCGCTAAGACCAAAATCCTGAACATTGTAATGAATTTCGCCATCTTCACCATCATGCTCAATTGCTACTTTATGCTTTTTAGAGGATTGCTCAAGGCCTATTGCATACCTCTTATCCAGTAAATAGCTTATTCCTAATAACTGAGAAGTTCCATTGGATACTGTTTTATTTTCCCTGAGCTCTTTAGTTGATAAACTACTAATATTAGTTCCAAGGTTTATTAATATTTCTGATCTGGCATTAATTGATAAAAATATTGAAAATATAATAAGTAATACTTTTCCCATCGTTATAATTTTATAATTTCACAGTTAAGGACTCAAGTAGATTGCGAATAAGAAAGTTTTTACCCTCCTCTTGAAAATATTAAATTTTGCTTAATTGTTTACGATGAGGCTTTTATGAAATGGTTTGCTCTATTTTTCATTTTGTTTCACTTAAGCTGCGTTCCGCAAGAAGGCGATCCACTTATTTCATCTTCTAAAAGTTTTGCATTGGTTCAAGCTTCAGATTTAGTTGTTACAAATTATTCAGGTGATGCCGCACTACTTTTAGATAAAGATGGTAATTTTAAAAAATTATTATACAACGTGGATAATAACAAAGAGCAGGTGGTGGGCGTAAACTGGAACTCATTTAACAATCGAATAGTACTAAGCATAAATGGAGTTCCCGATAGAGTTATTTCAATAAATCCTTTCGATGGAGAATACACAGAAGTAGTAAAGGACTCGCAATATAACGGAAACACTTTTGGACTTGCAGTCGACAATCAAGGATCATACTTATTAATTGAAAGTCATCGTCTCGAAAAATACAGTAAAAAAGGGATACGTATCAACGATGCAAATTTCCCCACAGGTAACCTTGTAAATAATTTATCTCAAGTCAGCATTAACAAAGAAGGAAATATTATTGTTTGTGGCTATGGCGGAGACAGAGTAAAAGTGTATGACGATGAGATAAATCAACTTGCTTCAACCGCATCAGGTATTGGGGGAACAACAAATGCATACGGCTGTAAGGGAAATAAAAGTGGACAGATCGTTGCTAGCTGGGATGGTTCATCAGACGCTGTTGTAATTTATAATAGTGATCTAACGATTGAGGAATTTCGTTTCCAAGACACAACTTTACTTACAGCTCCGAGAGGTGTTGAAATCAAAAAGAATGGAAATATTTTAGTTGCCGACGCAACCTATCACTACCTTCTAGAATTAACGCCTGAGCTTGAATATGTAAGAACGATCGGTGGTGGTATTTTAAATTATCCGTGGGGGATACTAGAAATTCCAGATTATGATTAAGCAGCAATCATTTCATGTAATGTAGGTAGTATTTGCTTGATTTTTTCATTCGAATAAAGATTTAACTCATCTTCTGGATTAATATATTTTTTAAAACTTAATCCATGCTTAAAAAACTGCAAAGCATATCTTTCAGCTAAAATAAATAAACAACTGCTCATTGAGAGCTCTTCACCATTTTTCTTCAAAGAAAGAGCATGATGATTACGTATAATATCGATACTACCAAGGCCAATACCTGAATGTCTTAAAGCATCGATTAGCTTATTTTCATGTTGCTCAATACTACGTATTTCTTTCCAGCCTAGCTCTGGGATTCGATCAGGCTCTACGTCGTGAATATAAGCTATTTCCTCGCTTAAAAATGCATCATGAATTAATGCTGCAAATGATAATTTTTTAAAAGAATTCTCACTCACCCACTTAATCCTTCGTGAAAGTTCTAAAGCAATATACGAGATCATTAATGAATGCTCGTACAAAAAACTTTCCCCCTTAATTATTTCATGTGCGATACTAGATAAGACTCCACCATCATGCTCAATTTCTTTTAATGACGACATACTCATATGATTGGCCAACTTGACCATCTCAGGGCTTACTCCAAAAACACTGATAGCCTCGTTTAAAACTGATGTCATCGCAAGCTTAGACTCAATACTTATTCGACTCTCTTGCTTTTGCTCTACTTCAACACTCGACTCAATACTTTGAAGGAGAATTTTTTTGTCACTTGCTTTCACATAAAGTGACTTAATCCCTTTATTATAATATTTTTCTAGTTGATCATTACAAAAACTATCTTCCTTTCTAAAGACTTTAATATACTTTGCAGCAGACAACTGTAAATATATATCCACTTTTAATACTTTAAGTTTTCGAATGTATTGTATTGGCAATTCCATGTACATGAGAGCATCTGTTTTATTTACTTTAAAAATTGTTTCAAGTCTTAAACTCAAATCCTCTAATGAGATGCTTTCGTTTATATAGTCACTTTCAAAACCTTTGGGTTCATTCTCGGATATAAAATAAAGATTCGAATCTTTGTTAAGCATACTTTGTATTTGATGCCCCATTATCAAATTATTTGAGCAAAAATCATCACAAAGAAAAACCAAAATTTTACCGGAGTTTTTTTTATTCTCTTTAACAAGTTCTTTAAAAGAATTTAACCAAATAATGTTTTCGCAAAAAGAATTTTTTATAATTTTTTCTTTAAGCGCACA
>CATLVU010000172.1 GCA_950061135.1 uncultured Oligoflexia bacterium | reverse complement strand
AAGGAGCTATAAGCCACAAGTTTTAATTAAGATTGTGCATGCACATTGCCGTGGTTAATCCCGATACTGTAGGCGTGAAATTTATTTCGCGCGAAGAAGTTAGAGTAAAAGCAAAGCGATCTGATTACAAGTGAATTTTGTTGCAAGTGCTTTTTAGTTTAAATCGTTTACTTTTTTTATTTATGGCAATAAGTTAGGATGTAACTTTATAAAACTAGTTAAATTTAAAGAAGGAACTTATGGCTAATTTGGAATCAATTTCCATCAAAGGGCTTAGGTCTATAGTAGATTCAGGAGTTATTAGTTTAAAGCCAATTAATATTTTAGTTGGGAGTAAAAGCTCCTTTTTGAGAACTTTTCCTTTAATACGACAAAGTGTAGAGCAAAGAACTCGAGGACCAGTTCTTTGGAATGGTCTTTTCACTGATTTTGAGTCTTTCGATAATTCAGTGCATAATTCACCCCTATCTTTGAAAGATGACGATAATAATTTTATTGAATTTGAGTTTGAATTTGACTGGCAAAATCCATCGAAGGTTTATGATAAAAGTGAGTTTAAATGTAGGGCTTCGATAAGAATCGCGGCAGGTAAGTCTAAATTCACAAGTTATACTTCAGTTTATACACTCGAAATTGATGAGCATGAAATTACTCTTAAATTTGATGAATCAGGAAGACTTCTTGATATTAGCTCTCCCCAAGTATCTTGGGATTTAAGTAAAATCGATTTTAAATACCAACAATCTGAAACTGATAGCCTTCTACCATTTTTATCCGCAGGATTAGGAAAGACGCTTCTTCATAATAATAGCAGGGATTTAACCCATCGACTATTTGGTCAAATTAAAGATATCTTAAGAGAACTTAGTGGAAGAAGGAGTGAAGCTCGGCTAATCGATCTTGCTTATAAAGTAATAAGCCTGAGAGGAAACATAAATGAAAGAGTAGAGAAGTTTTTAAACCTTCAGGTTACTGAAAAATGGAAAAAACTTGAAGTTGATAATAGCGATTTAATATTTATAGCTGCTCTAAGTGATCTACTGTTTTTAATTCAAAATTCAGAGTTAATAAATAGAAGGCTTTCCAAAATATTCAAAGGTGTTAGATATATAGCTCCATTAAGAACATCTACAGAAAGGTATTACCGTTTTCAGGACTTAAGTATCGAAGAAATAGACCATCAAGGGGCAAATTTGGCAATGTTTTTGACGGCAGTTCCTAAACGATGGCGAGAAAAGTTAGATGAATGGACCTCTGAAAACTTCTCATTTTTGATATCAGAAAAATATGAAGGAAGTAATATATCTATAGAAATCAGTTATAAAAATCATTCGCAATCAGATAATATTACAGATATGGGATTTGGCTTTAGTCAATTACTTCCGATTATTGTTAATTTATGGTCAGTTTCTTCTGGATATGAAAACTATAGAAAAAGAAAAGTAGATCAAAATGACAGTATCATTTTTGCGATTGAACAGCCTGAGCTCCACTTACATCCTAAAATGCAATCTAAAATGGCGCTTATCTTCAGTAAAGCAATATCTTTAGCAAAAGAAAACAGTATAAAGCTAATTTTAATTATAGAAACACATAGTGAAGCACTTATAAGCAAATTTGGTGATATGATCTGCTTAGAAGAAGAAGATGCCAAAAATGTAAGTGTACGATTATTTGAGCAAGACAGGCAGACTAGAAACACAAAAATTAGGGAAGCATTTTTCAATGAAAAAGGTGTTTTGAATAATTGGCCAACAGATTTTTTTGCTTACTAAAATGATTATTAAAATAGATAATTCAGTATTCGATTCATACTTTGCACATGAAGATAGGGATAAATTTTATGAGCTAATAGAGGAAGCTTGTAAAAAAAGGCGACAGGGTAAACACTTTATTTATACTGAGAAAAAAAATATTTTACGTATATTAGACGATGACGAGTTAAGTGGAATACAAAAATCAACGTTGAAAACTGTTAATAAAGAACTTACAGCGTTTAATGAGGAGTTGTTACAAACATGTAAGATTATCAATGTTATAAATTCTAAGTATTGTAATGTTGATGATTTTAAAAACGAAATTCTCTTGGATCTAAACCGTCAAGAATTCACGAATGATATCATACCTTTGGCAACCTTAGTTTTAGAAAACTCTAACGATAATCTTGTGTTTTCTAAGATTGCTAGTTTTGTTCTTAAAAAGAAAAACCTTTCTAACTTTTTCACTAATTACCATGTAGTACTTGGTGGTGGAAATACAATGATTGCAGAGTGCTCTAACTTTTTAATGACTAATCCATTAACATTTGCTATTTGCGATAGCGATAAAAAATCGCCTGAGTGTGAAATTGGTGACACAGCAAAAGGTGTGATGAAAGTTTTTGAGAAATTTAATAAGAGTGAACACTATTTTCAGCTAAATGTTCATGAAGTAGAGAATTTACTTCCTTTGTGTATTTTAAAAGAAACTGCAAGGCCAGAACAATTACCCGCTGTTAAATTTCTTGAACACTCAGCAAAAGTGCAGCCTGAGTGTTATAAGTATTATGATCTGAAAGAAGGTTTTAAATATAATCAAATCTGGGCAACAGCAGAAGATAACGTTTCATCTTATTGGAAGGGGTTATATGAGCAATATGCAGAATCTAATAGAATGTGTTATTCAGAAACGTATCTCGACGGTGCAAAACTAAACCAAAGCAACAATGTCATTTTTAACAGGTTGAGCTCGATGCTACCACATGCAATAGATAAAATTAGTTTTTTCAATAAAGAGGAACTTGAACCTCAAGTTTTAGAGAATACTTGGTATGAAGTTGGAGAAAAGCTTATTTCTTGGTTTTTAGCACCTAGAGCAATTAATGTTTAGAAATAAGGCTGACATTTTGTGAGTCGTTTTTATTGAGAATCATGGGGTCAGGGCCTTTTCCTCTGATCTCTTTACCAGCCCACAACCAAAACTATGATGTTAGCACCTAGCACCTAGCACCTAGCACCTAGCACCTAGCACTGTAGGCGTGAAATTTATTTCGCGCGATCCCATTAAAAAACAACTTCGAAAGTATTTGTGTATTTATATAGGTACAAATGTCAAATAACCTGTATTATGCATTCTTTGTTGTTGGGTGGTGAAATCTCTTACTTAACCACCTGATTATGTTGTTGAAAATTTAAGGTGAAATAATGTTTAAAGGGAACTTTGTGCGCATTAAAAGGGCTTTGGCCTGTTTGCTTGTGTTAAATCTTGGGATTGCTAGTG
>CATLVU010000171.1 GCA_950061135.1 uncultured Oligoflexia bacterium | reverse complement strand
ATGATCAGTGGAGTGATTACTGAATGCTTAAGGCGTGGCGATTGCCTTCGCTTTTAGAAACACCGGGAAGAGTTTCATCAAAAGAAGTAAGAAGCTCTTGAGGAATTTGTAGCGCCTTATATTTTTTGCCATTAGTAAGTCTTAGCCAAAATCCATCGATTACTTCTCTATCTTCTAGCATCATTTTTATAGGCTTAATTGATACTATTTGATCGACGTTTATTAGCATACTAATAACCTCTTGACTTTGTTGGGCCTCGTTATTAGTTAGGATACTAAATTTTTTAAATTGAGAGTTCATTTTGGTATTATAGCAGATTTGGCGAGTAGCATTAAGAGCTCTAAAATATTTACAGGGTAATGAGTAGATGAAATTTGATTTTGAAGTATTCTGGGACAAGTTTCAAGAACTTAAGCCTTACCAGCAATGCAATGAGAGACGTAATAGCGTAATCTCTCATATGAAAGAATTAAGTAATCAGCATATAAATTGCCAAAGTTGCATAGGACGATGTTGTACTTTTGAATTTAATTCTATGCAAGTGACTCCCTTGGAAGCAATCGAACTCTATGGCTACTTAAAGCGTGAGGGTAAGTGGGACTCAGCACTCTTGGAAAAAAATATTCAAGACTTCAGATTAGATAAATATTTATCATCGGGAAGTAAAAGTTTAAGAAGGTATTATACTTGTCCATTTTATAATCAAGGGGCCAAGGGTTGTAGTATTTCAAGAAAGTCCAAACCTCTTGGTTGTTTAGCTTATAATCCAAATGAAATTAATGTTAGTGCCGAAGGTAAATGTACATCAAATACTGAACTTCTTGAGAACACTATTAATGATCATCAAAAGACGATTGATTTTTGTAATGAGTTTATAGCAAAAGAGTTAAATCTTTTTTGGAAAAAAGAGACCATTGCTGTCGCCCTTTTAGATTTAGATCGTATATTCCATCCTTAACATTTCTTAAAAAAATCACTGCGAAAAATTTAAAAAAGTATATAATAGGGAAGTATTTTTTATTTTTATGGAGGAGAATAAAATGACTAAAGCAGTAAGAGCGAAAGCTAAGTTTTCAGGGTACAAAATCCCAACACGTAAATTTGAAGTTCCATCAGATGTAAACGGAAACCCTCTAAGAGTAAGTGAGTACTTTGGAGAAAATGTTTTTGATTATACAAAATCTGAAATTTTAACTAAGCAAGATAAAAAAGAAATTAATGAAGTTTTAGCAAAGAAAGGTGTTCTGACAAGAGACCTGGCTGAAAAGTTTGCAAACGCTGTTCTTAATTGGGCAACTTCAAAAGGAACGACTCATTTTACTCACTGGTTCCAGCCATTAACAGGTTCGACTGCTGAAAAGCATGATGCATTCTTATCAATAGAAGATGGACGTCCAATTGAAAAATTAAGTGCGTCTCAATTAATACAAGGTGAGCCTGATGCTTCATCTTTTCCACATGGTGGATCAAGATCAACTTTTGAAGCAAGAGGGTATACATCATGGGATTTTACTTCTCCTGTATTTTTAAAATGTCACGAAAATGGAAAAACATTATGTATTCCTACTGCTTTTGTTTCTTACCACGGTGATGCACTTGATATTAAAACACCTCTTTTAAGATCAATTACTCAGTTATCTAATGCTGCTACTAAATTTGTAAATTTAACAAATGGACAAAAAAGAGAAGCTGATAAGGCTGAGTTTGTTGATGTTACTTGTGGTTGCGAGCAAGAATATTTTCTAGTTGATAAAGCACTATATTTTGAAAGACCAGACCTTGTAATGGGAGGGAGAACTTTATTTGGTGCAGTGACTTCTAGAAACCAACAATTGGAAGATCATTATTTTGGAACAGTACCAGAAAGAGTTATGGCCTATATGCAAGAAGTAGAGGTTGAACTTTATAGACTTGGAATTCCTGCAAAAACTAGACATAACGAAGTTGCTCCAGGGCAATTTGAAATAGCTCCAATCTTTTCTAAGGCCAATGTCGCTGCAGATCAGAACCAAGTTATGATGGCCATTTTACAATCAGTTGCGCCGAAGCATGGTTTTATGTGTCTCGTACATGAAAAGCCATTCGCAGGAATCAATGGTTCTGGAAAGCATTTAAACTGGTCGATGAGCGATAGCTTGGGAAGTAACCTTCTGGAGCCTACAGATACACCACATACTAATTACAGATTTTTGGCAGTAGTTGCGATGATCTGTGAAGCTGTTAACAGACATGGGGCTTCTTTAAGAACGGCAATTGCATCTCATGGGAATGATCATCGTCTTGGCGCCAATGAAGCACCTCCGAGTATTATCTCTATTTTCTTAGGTGATACATTGACTGCTATTCTTGAAGCATATGCAGCAGGTGAAACATACACAGATGATAATGAAGGCTTTTTAGACTTAGGTGCAGATCAACTTGCAAGACTTGTAAAAGATAATACAGATAGAAATAGAACTTCGCCATTTGCATTTACAGGGAATAAGTTTGAATTTAGAGCGGTAGGTTCTGCTGCTAATGTTGGTATTCCACTAACTGTTCTTAATGGTGCTGTTGCTGATGTCTTTAATGATATGAATGTGAGAATTGAAAAAGAACTAGGTGAAGGTAAAGATATCAACACTATTCTGACAACGTTAATCAAAGACCTTTATAATAATGCAAAAAAAGTCGTGTTTAATGGTGATGGTTATTCTCAAGAGTGGGAAAAAGAGGCTGAGCAAAGAGGACTTCCAAACTTAAGAACTTCTGCAGATGCATTAAAAGTGATAAGTGATGAGCAAGCTAATACTTTTCTAACTGACCTTGGAATCTATACAAAAAGTGAATTAACTACGAGGTTTAATGTAAGAGTAGAGCGTTATGTGAAGCATAGGGAGATTGAGTTTAGAACTCTTATTAATATGGTTAATAAAGATATTTTACCTGCGGCAATTAATTATAAAAACTTTTTAGCAAAATCTATTAATGAGCAAAAAACAGCTGGAGTTGAAGCGAAAACTGACAGAGAAATTTTGGCAATGATTAATAGTACGACAGATAATCTTAGAGCTAAAACTGTAGAGCTTGAGCAGGGTCTTAATGGATTAGAGGGCGCTGAAGATCTTAATGCTGCTGAAAAGATTGCTAAGGTTTTAATGCCAGTGTCAGAAGATATAGCAGAGAGTGTAGCTGTGCTTGAAGAAAACGTTTCTGAAGAGCTTTGGCCATTACCAACTTATTACGACATGTTATTTATAAGATAGTTTACGCACAGAGTTGCGATCTGTTTTGAAAGCAGCG
>CATLVU010000170.1 GCA_950061135.1 uncultured Oligoflexia bacterium | reverse complement strand
CTTGAATCCTGATCCCATTGCCAAAGCTCAGATTCTGATCGATAGGTAGTTTTTCGACTTGCGAATACTCCTTTTTCATTTCTATTTAAAACCCATCTTCGCGACATCATTTCAGTTTCTCTATTTTCATAAGAACTCTGAACCTCTTTATAAATCCAGCCAAAATGATCTCCAGAGAAGGTAGTTAAAAAACTATTTGCATCAAATCCATAAAATCCAAAGTCAACACCTCTAGATAATCCTGAGATTTGATGCCAAAAATATTCTTTTGTAATATTCATATAGTCATCTAAGTCGTTTCTATAAACTTTTGATGTGATTTCGACTTCCTTTTCATAAAAACAAAAACTAGGCTTTGTTAAACGGAAAAACTTCTGTCCAAAATCAACTCTAAAAAAGTGAGAATTTAAAGTCTGAATTTCTTTACTTGCTCTATCTTGTATTTCAAGAGAAATGTTCCACAATTGACCAAAATGCTGCCCTTCTAGTTTTTCAAATCTTGCCAGTTTTGAAATTCTCGGTAATTTTTGTTTTATATAAAAATAATTTTGATCAAAGTTTACAGTTGTGTTTCTTCTCCCTCGACTCATCCACTCTCTAGCATTCAAAGGAGTAATTTCGTATTTCCATACATAACCAGTTTTAATCTTTTTTTTCCAGGCCTTATAAGGAGTAAGCTTTAGAACAAATTTTAATGATCTTGGAAGATCCCTTTTACTGACTTTAGCATAAACAACTGAACCATTTGGTGTTGTTGTGTTTGTTTTTTGATTGCTACATCCATCTCTAAGCTCAACAAAGCTTTTTTCTGAGGCAACAGAAGTCATAGAGTATAAAATATAACTAATGCATAGTATTTGCTTCATTTGCTCTAGGCTCCTTGTTGAATTTTTGCAATGTTTTTGCATCGGGAAAATAATGTTGTGTTTTATCCCACTCAATTTTCTTTTTTGTAGGCTTATTTTTATAAACATGGACAGATCTCATCGCGGCACTCCCATTGATTAAAGTTCCAACAAATAATCTTGGGATACTAAATAATGAGTGCTTCCATCCGTATAACCATAAAGTAAATCTTGATCTTTGAATTAGTCGTATTGAAACAAAAACAAGATTTGCGATTAAAATTGTTTGAAGATATGGGATTCGACTAAAGTCGATATCTAGACTAGAAAAGCTCCAAAAATGATTAAGTTGAAAAGCAAATAATAATCCCCATGCTACAAACGCTAAAGGGTTCGCCCATAAAGCTTTTTGATCTCTCCATACTCCGTACTTACCAATAATATTTTTATATGTTGGCAGTTGAGATGTCGGTGCAAACCGCCCCCACTTCATAATAGTTTGAAGACCTATTCCAACTGTCCATCGTGTTTTTTGACGAATCGAAGTTCTGAATGCATTAGGAAAATATTCCCTTGTCGCAATAAAGTCTCCCTGATCATCCTTTAGAAGCATGAATTGTTGTTTCCCACCAATTCGTGCAATTCTCATTGAGATTTCATAGTCTTCAGTTAAGTTTTCTTCATCGAAAATATAACCAAATCTTCTATCTAATGTTTTTAAAATTTTATTTGAAAAAAATGTTCCAACCCCTGCGCTTGGAATTGGCATATTAAGCTTTTGTCTCGCAGGAATCTCCTTTAAATGAAGATCTGCGAACTCGTCCATATATGTTCCGGCAACCCAAGATTTTGTATCAACAGGTAAAGAGAAAATGGGAACCTGTATAAAATCGTAATCACTGTCTTGAGCATTTATTGCAATCAAAGAATTTGGATGAATAACATCTTCCGCATCATGAATCGCTAAGTAATGTGGTCTCCACGCATCATCCCCACCTATCAGTTCTGATTCTGAAATAACCCGTAACATCTTATTTAACATTTGAGCCTTAGTAGTGGGGCCTTCTTTGTCGTTAATGACAACAATAACTTGTCCTGGGTATTTTTCTTGTAACTCTAGAGCAATTGTTGTTGTTTTTTTATCATTTGGATAAACCCCTATAAACCACTTATAGTTTTCATATTTAATTCTTCCTAGATTAGTTTTAAGCATAGATTCAAGTACATCATACTCTTGCCATGCAGGTACCATTATTGCGATTGGTTTTTCTTCAAGTTTTTCCCAGCTATTCCATGCTTCTTTTAAAACTTGCTTCGGTTTAAGCTTGAAAATAAAGTGAACAAAATCTATAAAGAGATCGTCCAATGAACCAATCATAAAAATTGTAGCTATGATGAAAATAATTGTTTCTAAATCGCTCATTTTTTATTAACTTTTCCTTAATAATTAACAACAGGACTAGAATATGTTTTTATTTCTAAGTGTAAAGATTTTTTTAATATTTTTATTTTCCATCACAACAACCTTTAAACTACACGCCGCAAAAAACTATATAGATTTCTACTCTCAAAATGTTTATTTTGGCTCTAATTCTAATATTATTAACCAATCATTAATTAAACTTGTTCATAACAAATATAACTTACAAGCAGAACCTTATATTGCATTTTATGCTGACACGGATAGTCAAACCAATGATAAAATTGCATACACTGATAAACAATTCACTACTATTTTAGGAGTTCAATCAAAAACACTTTTCAAATCATTTCCAACACGTCTCTTTTTACAAAACGGATCTGTAAGAAGATTAGGGCCCCGTCCTAGCATAAATCCTGAATACGATAATGATTTCAGGTTTGGAGCAATTGGATATAATTTATTACAATCTGATGATTGGTTTAACGAGTACTATTACGCGATTTTATACACTTCAATGTATGATTCAAAAGTTATTTTCCAAGCCTGGGATAAAGTAGGACTGTCTCTAAAAAACATAGACTATTTTTTAGAACTTAATACTGACTCATTTAATCTCACAACAGATGGTGAATCAACACTCGATTTAAGGCCTGGAATACGGAAAGACTTTAAAATTAAAAACTTTAAAGTATCAAACGTCTTAAATTATATAAATCCAATAAATAACGAAAACCAATTACACGAATTTAGATTCAACTTAATACTTAGCTATTATGGAGAACTATAGTTTTTCGTCTGTTTTACCAGTGTAGATCTGTCTTGGACGAGTAATCCTCATACCTTCAGACTCAACAAGCTCTTTCCATTGGGCCATCCAACCAGGTTGACGCCCTAATGAGAACATTACTGTAAACATATTAGTTGGGATACCTAAGGCTTTATAAATAATTCCAGAATAAAAATCTACATTTGGAAATAGTTTTCTTTTTGCAAAATACTCATCATTTAGAGCTGTTTTTTCTAGGCCCTTCGCAATATCTAATAACGGGTCTTGAACATTAAGTTTTTCAAGGACGACATCGCAGTAACCTTTAATAACTTTTGCTCTA
>CATLVU010000169.1 GCA_950061135.1 uncultured Oligoflexia bacterium | reverse complement strand
TAGATTTTTTTAAAGACTTAGCGAGAACTTTTACCTCTCTTGTAGCATAAGGCTCAATTGGCCGTGCCGTACCAGGAAAAAAATGAACATTATCAAGACGTACTCTCTTCCCGGTTGTTAACTTATCACCAAAAATACCTTCAGTTCCCTTTGATGCTTTCAGATCAATATTCTCTGTTTCTAAATCATTATTCTTATCTTGCAACTGTGCAACTTGGTCTTTTAATTTTTTAATTTCTTCTTTTTGCTTTAATTCTGCAATTCTAAACTTCGCCTCAGAAAAGCTCTGCTGTAATTCTTTTTTTGCTTTTTCGTATTTGATTTTATCTTCAACACTAAGGTCTTCAATTTTTTGTGCCTTCAGTTTTAAAATTTCAGATTGTTTTTTTTCAAGCCTTTCTAAAACTTTGGCAATTTCTTCATTTTTCTCTACTTCAAGTTTTTGCTCAAGCTTTGATTCGTTTTTCTTTTGATTAACAAGAGCAATAATTGAAACGATTAAAAAGACTCCTAGTCCCGAGGCGAATAGATCTACAACGGAAGCAGAAAAAATATTTGTCTATCTGCTTTTTTTAGCTCTCATCTTTTCTCTACAATTTTATTTATTAAATTATCAAGAATGTATTTTCCATAGCGATTAATGACTCTCTCTTCTCTTGCCTCAAAGTATTGCATTAGAAATTGCAAAGCAACAGACATAACAAGTGCAAGTAAAGTTGTATTAAAGGCAATCCCTAAACTTTTGGCCATACTTACTAATAACTCGGGGTCATCAAGTTTTCCCTCGCCAAGCTTAGTCACGGCTAGCCCTATCCCATATACTGTTCCCATGAAACCGATAGAAGGAATAAGCCATACAATGTATTTAAGCTGGTTAAATTTTAGTTCTGTTTGGTGAAGAAAGATTTCAATTTGTTTTGTTAAAAAATCTGAAATCAGCGCAATTGAGAAATTAGTACGATATTGGAGTGCAATTTGCAAAATCATATAAGGCAATATACCTCGCTCTTTACTTGCATCTTCTTTTGCAGTTTTTATTACTTGAGTTAAAGAATTATCATCAATAAGGTCTTCAAACTTTTCCGGGAGATAAGATATTCTCTGAAATTTTTCAAGGTCAACTATTTCTTTTCTTCTTTTAACAACTTCAATCAATCCAATGACAAACATCAGCCACATTGTGTCTTGGAAAGTTAATCCTTCACTTAATGAATTTTTCCCGAGAAGTAGTTGTTTCCAGAAAACAGAAAAATTGATCAAAATAAAATTTATCACACCAACAGAGATTAATGAGATTACTAAATTTAATATCAAGGCCCTAAATTTATGCGCATTCTTCAAGGATGGCCCCACAAACGTGACAATGGATCTTATCTTTTGAAATTACACTGCCACATTCACCACAACGTCTAACACCGACAGCGCGTATTTTATTTTTTATATTATTTCTTTCTTTTTCTCGTTGAAATTCAAATTTATCTATTAAGTCTCCAACAGGAAAAGGTTCCAAAATATCTCCGATTCGAATCATCGTATCTCGTTTAATCTTCGCTGTTTTAATTTTTTTAAATTTATCTTGATAGAACACAAAGGTTCCTAGCTTGGAATTCAAATCCTCAATCAATACTTCTTGATCCGTATAGTAGACTTTTAAGTGAATACGACTAACACTCGAGTGTATAATCTTAAAATCACAACCATCACTGCGTCCGACAGTAAATTGAACAGTTTCAAAGCTTTTTGTATCCATCAATTAATTATCGGAATTTGAGTATTATTTCTTGAGCTTCTAAGTCATTGATTTTACTATTCGCTAATACAGTAAATTGCTAAATTTTGGTCACATTCAGATACATCTGACTCTAAAGCATTATCCGTTAAGCTCGTTGACTCTCCGAATGATCCTGTTTCTGATCCCGAGTCACTTGTCCAATCTTGGCAATGATCATCAAAAAATGTTCCCCCATCTGAGTCAGTTCCAGTCCAAACATTAGCAGTGATACTTTCTTGATTTTCATTAAAATTAATTTCATGGAGCAGTTCTCCGCTCCATAAATTTGTACCAAGTTCTACAACAGTTAAAACTCCGGAGCTTCCAAATAAGTAGACTGTTCCTTGTAAGTTTAATCTTGTTTTGGCTTCCTCTGAGCTTGTACTTAGAATTGCACGATAATTACGCTTTAATTTTGCTGCTCGTGCAAGTTCCGTACACTTTTCGTCCGCTCCTTCTAGGCCTCCAATATTACCCGTGTAGGTTTGAGAGCTAACAAATATTCTGTGTTCTCCATCAAGGATTCCATCTTTCTTATCACTTGAAGACTCTGTCCCACAGCTTACAAAAATTAATATAATTAAAAATATTCTCATCATAATAAAAAAAGGGCCTAAAACTTAGGCCCCCAAATTTAAGTTATCTAAATTTAATCTTAATTCATTCCAACAGGTCTAGCAAACCAACCGATGGCATTTCGATACGCCTTACGCACTTCGTATTCAGCCCAACTGTTTTGAGATTGATTTCTCGTTTCAAGATTTTCAATCTGGAATGGTTGCCAATAATGTACGCTTGTATTCATAATGATACAATCTTGTGAAGGGTCTTGGTTATATCTTCTATAGTCACTGTACCTTGTTACTTCCACACAAGTCTTGCTTGAATGAACAAAAATATCTGTCCATTGCTTAACAAAAACTGGACCCGTCGCAAACTTTCTATCTAAAACATTAAGTCTTTTTTCAACATAAACAGTTGGAGCAATGTGAAACCACCATTTATATCTATAGTTCCTAACATAAGCTCTAGAGAAGAATAACCAGATCTTTCCAACTTGAATTCTACTTCCTTGATAACTATTCTGATATAATTCCCAGGCCCAAACATGAGCTCTGTTATAGCACTGAGACTTACCTCTTGTGTCAGTTCTCATTCTGTTAAAATAATAATTTGCATCGTTATAGCTTGAAAAATCTGTAATATAATCATTCAATAAAGCATTATTACCATAAACACGATCTTTGTTTTCAAATGATGCTTCTTGAGAGAAGTTTTCTTTTTCATTTGAGGTCAGTTTTACACTTTCAATTATATTTCTTGTATCAAGAGTATCTTCCAATTGAGCAAGTTCACCTAGGTCAACTGTAATATTAAGTTTTTCTTTCATCGCCTGTTTCACAAGCTCTATATCTTCAGTTCGATTTTGTTCTAACTCAAAAATACGTCCATCAGTTCCAAATACCAAAAAAGACTCAGAGCTATTTGTAGGCTCTAACAGTTCAGCAATTCCAATTTCAAGTTTACTAGCACTAACATTTGCGCTGATCAAAGCTAGCACTGCTAGTTTGCAAAATAATTTCATCTGACTATCCTTTGTTGAAAATCTATGAATTTTTTTAATCAGTGAAGTGCCGAACGGCCAGATGGATGTAAATCTTTCATAAAAAAAGCAGCGCATA
>CATLVU010000168.1 GCA_950061135.1 uncultured Oligoflexia bacterium | reverse complement strand
TTTATATTTACAGATGTTTTTTGCATCTATGCCACCCTCTTTGCCAACTTTAGCCTTGAAATGATGAGAAAAGATACCACAAAAGCAATCATCATCATTTGTGCGATCAACACTTCTAGTGTTGAATTAAAGCCTATTGCTGGTAAAGAGAAAACATCTAATGTAGTTTGTGAAAAGACACCCGTCTTTTGAAAAGCACCTATCCCTTTCCCTAAAAAAATTGTCGATAAGCTCAAAATTAATATAGTTGATGCTTTAAATAGGTACTTTAAGTTAAGCTTAACTGAGAACTTAATAGCAACGACGATGACAAGAAAGGTTAATAGTACTGCTGATATTGCTCCAATTCCAATAAAATACCGTTCATGCCCATCAAGAATTAATATTTTAAGAAAAAGTATTGTTTCAAATATTTCCCTAAAAGATGCTGTAAATGCAATAAAAAATAAAGTTAGACCTTTTCCGCTTCCGAGAGTGGTATCAACGGCTAAGGTAAATTTATCCTTTAGTTTTTTTATATCAGTATTTTTATGCATCCAATATCCGACATAGAACAATAATAAGGATGCGATTAGGGCTGTGTATCCTTCAAGAGATTCAGCAACTTCCCCTGTTATATTAACATATCTACCTAGCAAGATATATGTACTAACTCCGATAGCTATTGAAGACATCCAACCTAAATGAATATGTTTATTAAATGCTGTTGCATTGGACTTTCTGGTAAGACTGAGTAGCAAAAACAGTATAAGGCCAGCCTCAAATGCTTCTCTAAGAACAATTCCAAAAGACATTAAAAATGACGATATCTTGGTTTTCTTGACTGCTGAAGAGTCTATAGCACCCTGAAGTTTATTTAATATTGGCTTTAAAACAGATTCGACTTTACCATGATTGGAACTTTCATTAATTAAACCTCTATACTTTGCCAGAGATGTCTCTAACTCAATTACTAAGTCTGCATCTTTGGACTTTAAAATTCCTTCGACAGGCTCAACGCCTTGTAAGTAAGCAGATAATGAAAGGTTTTTTGCCTCTTTCAATTTACCTGACTTATATAAAGAAAAACTTGTTTTTAAGTCCTTTATTGCCTTTTTTAGATAAATTTCAACTTGCCCTTTGCTGTTTGAAGGTGGTGGTGAATTGATGTCCCTTACAGTGGCCATTATTCCCATCAATTCATCCTCTTTCAAATCGAATTTTTTTTGAATCTCATTGTCTGAAAGAGAAGAACTTTCCTTAAAATCTAAGACCAAGCCTGATTTTTTTTCAATACTCTTAAAGCGAAAAGAGGAAACATAATAAGCCAAAGACCAACGATCCTCCTTTGAAAGATAGTCGTGAGCGGCCATTCCTGTTTCGTTTACTCCTAATGTAATTGTATTATATGCCCCATAAGGAGATACATTTCTCATTCTTTCCATATCATGAAAGTTTGTAGGACTTGGCTCTAGCCCTTTCCCACCTTCCCCGTCACCATAGCCATTTTGTCCATGACAACTCATACAATTATTCTTATAGAGGCTAGCAGCTCTAGTTAGGTTGATTTTTGTTTCAGGGTAGGTTAACAGATTAAACTGTTTCAAAATATCAGCTTTTATTGAGTTTGCGAGAGCGGAAACTTCATTGACATTCCTCTTTTCTAAAATTGACTGACTAAGGTCTTGAATATTAGAGTTTAAGCTTTGCTTGTAACTGTTCTCTTCTGCAATTCTTAAAACTTCATTGGAGAAGTCTATTTGTTCTTCATACTCCTCTTTGCTTATAACTTTCCCATCTGCAACAGCCTCACCGTAGTCCTGAGCTAAGTAGCTTAAAAGGTGAACAGCTAATTGGTTTTCTTTCGTTGATGCAAATGCTGTGGAACTAATAATAACTAAAAAACAATATAATATTTTACTCATCCTCATTGTCTTTCTCCATAGAATGTATATTTTCACAAAGACCACATCCAATTTCGGGGTCACATTGTAAGTAGTATTTTTGAAACTCTTTTAAAAATTGTAGAACAACCTTTCGATCAGATCGTAAGAATTGAACAAACTTGAGTAGAGCTTCACCGGTTTCATCTGATAATAAGTGCTCTATTTTACAGCTATCTGTTGTAGCTACATGTTGTGAAAGGCCTAATACTTCTGTCAATAAAACAACCATCGTTTGTCTTTTATTAGCAATTTTTTCAACCAAAATGATAGAATGCTTTGGAAGTGAAATAATGTTTTCCTTTATTTTTACAAGCTTTTTTTCTGATAACTTTTTAAGCTGTAAATGAACTGCATTTCTGCTAACACCAAGTCCTTTGGCGATAGTTGAAGCTCTGAGTTGATCATTGTTTTGCAAAAATGAATAAATAGCTAAGAGATAGTGCGTTTCAGAATGTGATAATTCATTTTCGCCATATTCTTTCCAGTACTGTTCAAATTGAAATTCCAAGACGCCCTCTTTTTTGTTAGGTGAGCCTAACATATTTCGCACTCCACATTCTGTCAAGCACACCTAACAAAAAATCATAGTAAACATACTACTGAATCAGCGAGTAGCTTAAAATCAGAACTAGGAGCTGCTTTAGAATAATACTTACTTACTTCACTAATCTGCATGATTCTTTTCATCCTTTGAGACGTTTTCAGAGTGTTCATTATAACAACTGCTACCTTCAAATTCTATTGTCGAAAAAACAACATCATTACTTGCAAGTATTCTTTTTACTTCTTGTTTTAAGCTATCAATTTTAGAAATTTTCGTTTCATCCGGTACTTTTATATGAAACCTTAAGTAGTAAGTTTCATCGTCTATAGACCAACCTTTAACTGCATGTAAATCCTCCACCAAACGAAGATTTGTAATTTGTGTTTTAATTTTTTCTAATTCAAGACTATCTGGAAATTTTTGTAAAAACACGAGGCCTACCCTAATGAGATTTTTATATACACCTCGTAAAATTATTATTGAAATTAAAATAGATAGTATCGAGTCGAGAATATACCATGGTTTAAAAAGAAGTATTATGCTTACGATCAGCACAGCAAGCCAACCAAGTAAGTCTTCAAGAAGATGATACATGACCATTCTCGGATTCATTCCTTTATCTTTCGACATTCTATAGGCCGCTATCGAGTTCACTGTTATCCCCAATAGTGCAAGTGCCAGCATTCCTTCAGGCTTTACCACCTCTGGGGACAAAAATCTCAATACCGCTTCATATATCACATATAAACTTCCAATAAAGAGAATGATCCCATTAACAAAGGCAGCAAGCATAGATAAACGCCGATACCCAAAAGTAAATTTTTGATCAGCTTCTTTTTGACTCCACTTCTCGGCAAAATATGAAAATAGTAGAGCAAGACTATCTCCAAAGTCGTGAAGTGCATCGGAAAGTATCGCCATACTATTGGTAAGGTATCCTCCAATTAATTCTATAATGGAGAAACCAAAATTTAAAACAAAGGCAATAAGAATGTTCTTACTTCCTTGGCCATACTTATGATGATGTCCCATACGTCCCTTTCTTAGGCTAACTTTCAGTCACGTAGATGAGCTTTCCTATTAGTTTCTTTCAAATGAACTTCAC
>CATLVU010000167.1 GCA_950061135.1 uncultured Oligoflexia bacterium | reverse complement strand
GTGTTGTAAGGCGAGTTGTTCCTCTCTTAATTCTTTTAGCCTTTTGTTAGGTCTATCATGGAATAATGGGTTATCAATCGCAAGCGCTTTTGTGTCATCAATAATGTCTTGATATTTCTCTTTCAAATCGCCCTCGATAGAATAGGCAACTCTACTTGCTGGAGGTCTATTTGAGACTGTGCTATTCTCCATTGGAAAAAAGTCATAGATTACTTGGTTTTCCAATGTGCTAATTTCTTTACTCGTTAAATTAGAAAGATCACAAAAATATAGATCGATAGACTTTAGATAGTCTAGCACGTTTAATTGTAGCTCTTTTAGAAGGTCAGGGCTGGAGAGAACCTTCCCTATATAAAAGTAACTATTTGATTTATTTAACTCTCTTATGTATCTTTTTGGATATCTTGTTTTTCTTCTATAAAACTCTGGGATTGAGTATCTTAATGCGAGCTGGTCATGTATGTGTCCTAAATTTCGATCAATAAGACAATTTGTTGCTTTACCTACATAATTAAAAACTTCTTTGTCTAAAACATTTTCTACCCAGATATAAAGCCCTTTCTTCTTACAATCAGTGCTCTTTATTTTATTTGCAAAGTCTAAAATTTTTCCAGCGTACTTCCATTTGAGGTTATAAACTGTCATTGATATTATCCTTGTTTAGTCTGTTTTTTTTATTTTACTTGCAGTAAAAACCTAAGCCATTTTTCCAAATTTTTAATACTTCATCTTTAACTTCTGGAGGTTCTATTTTTAAAACATGGCCACCAAATGATGCTAGTAATCTTATTATTTCAAAACTGAACGAACATTTTAAATAAAGCATATATTTATTTTTATGCATATTTCTAATGGACTGGGACGGATGAATGGCTCGTTCCTTAAAATAAGTGGCCATAAAATGATCACAAGCTACTCGGATTTCAATTGAGTCATCTTCTATGCCTCCCCAACCACCAATAAGACTGTCTAAGTGAAAGTCACTTTTTAAGTCTTTGGGTTCGAATAATGATTTTGATAATCGAACATTTGTTATTCGGGTTGCTCGAAGTTTTTTGAACTTTTTATCGTCTTGATCCTCAACAAGAAGATAGGGAATCCCTGATGTGAGAATAAACATATAGGGGGCGAATTTTCTTCTCTTCTGATTATATTTTTGATCTTTGTAAGGAGACTCGTTATTGCAGGTAATAACTTTATTCTCTCTTATGGCCAACATTATTTTTTCGAAATCTTTAACATTGTTACTGATAGGTTTTCCAGACGTACTAAAGTCGAAATAATATTTATTTTTTGAATTTCTAAGTTCTTTCTCTATTTTTGGTGATAATGAGTTCAAAATTGCTGTCTCTGCTTCAGTGGCAAAACTTGCGAAGTAGTCATGAGAAGTATGCTTTAAATTATTCAATGCTATGAGCAGTACTTGGAGAGTGTTTTCATTTAAGTGTAGTTCATATTTTATATCATAGTCTTTAGAGGGGTAATATTTCTCTGGCCTTGTTTCTGTTGAGGCCAGGCCATGAGTTTCTGTTAACTTATCAAGGTCTCTTCTAATAGTACGTAGATTTACCTCGATATCTTCATTTATAAGAGCCTTTTCTATATCAATAGTAGATAAAGCTGTGGTTTGGTCTCGACCCTTTAATAACTGAAATATAAGGTCTTGACGTCTATTTTTATCAATTTTTGCCATAAAAATGGTGCCTTACACATATTAGTTTGTGACATGTCTCGTCACAAGTATCGGGCATAATAAGGAAAAACTTGAGAGATAAGGACAGTAATATGTTTTCATTCCTAAATGAAATATTCATTCAATTTACGAGCTTTACGAAGACAAATCCTGTTGTATCAGGAATTGTTAGCCTTTGGGGCTTGGGTGTCGTGACATTTGTTTTTCGTGAAGTCCCGAATCAAGTTTGGGAAATAATACTAAAGCAGTTTACTGTTAGAGTGATTATTAATTGTAAAGATGAAGCCTTTTACAATATCATCAAATGGTATGAGGATAAAGGCTATGGTGAAAGGTCAAGGACATTAAGGTTAAATAATGGCATACATGGCTTTTGTGAGACAGAACAAATTCTATCGGCAGGGTATGGAAATCATTACTTTTTCTTTCAAGGATATCCTTTTAGGTTAAACAGAAGCAAAGAAGAGAGTGGAAATAGCAATTTTGTAAAAGAAAATATTGAAATTGTAACGATTGGCAGAAGTCAACAGCCCATTCGAAATTTGTTAAGAGCTAGTGATCCAAATATTGATTCAAGTAAATTAACGAAAGTATTTAAGTGGGATGAATGCTACTGGCAATATTCTCATGATCAGATTGTAAGGCCCTTAGATTCGGTGACGTTAGATGAGACCAATAAACTAAAACTTTTATCTCATTTAGAGACTTTTAAAAATGATAAAGAATGGTTTCTAAATCATGGCGTTCCTTACAGAACAGGAATTTGCTTGTATGGTCCCCCCGGAACGGGAAAGACATCTCTTGTGAGAGCAATTTGTGGGCTGGATCATAGAGATTTATATATACTAAATTTAAACGTAATTTCAGATAAAGGATTAGAAACGGCTGTAGATTCGCTTGGAAAAAACGCTGTACTTTTAATTGAAGATATAGATACTTTCAAGGCAACAAACAATAGAGCTGGCAAGAAAAGTGATCATAGTGATGCATCAACGGGGCTAACATTATCAGGCATACTAAACGCGATTGATGGAATATCTACGTCTGATGGAAGAATATTAGTTATAACTACAAACAAGTTGGATGCCCTCGATTCAGCTTTAATTAGACCGGGGCGCATAGACTTAAAGTTACACTTAGATTATTTAAACGAAAAAACAGTCCGTAAGGCATTAGTAAGATTTTATCCAGGAATTAAGCTTCCATCATTTAGGGTAAAGGAAAGCTTAAGCCCTGCTGAACTCCAGAATCTCGTTATGCAATATAAGAATGAACCTTTTAAAGTTATAGAAAAAATTTCACTTCATGATATTGATCAAAAAGTAATGAGCTGGAGGCGAGTATGAAGCAAATGAAAGCATATTATAAAGTTGTCGACTTTGGAGGTTTTTCAATATCCCGTGAATCTTTTGAGCAAAAAGATTATAAATTTGTTATTCCCCACAGCGCAAATAGTTGGAAAATTATTGAGTATTTTCCCGTTGAAATTAGAGAAGAAAAAGCTCAAGATAAATGCAGAACTTCAATAAGAATTCTTTATGAAAGCTCTAAGTATTTTCATACAGAGAAGCTCGAAGGGCTAAAAGACGTAGACAACTATTCTGTTGGTAGCCACTCATTCATATTAAATTATAATAGACTCATGAAAAAATTTAAAAGTAAGTTCGTGATTGAAAAGGATAATGATGAGAAAGAAGGTGTTTATATAAATCAAAAGAAACATATCGAAGATAATGAACTCATTTTTACCGATAGGGCTGAGAATGAGACAGAAAGGAGTGCCTTGAATCTTGAAAATATTAGTAAACAAGGAGATTCTACCGTTAGAAAACAACTTAATCAGTATGATGAGCTATTTATGTTTATATATGACACGCCTGAAGACAAAAGAAGTCGCATA
>CATLVU010000166.1 GCA_950061135.1 uncultured Oligoflexia bacterium | reverse complement strand
TACAGTTTGAAGGATCAGTTATTACGAGCAAGTAGTAGCATTGCCTTAAATTTATCAGAGGGGAATGATAGATATAGTTTAAAAGACAAAAGACGTTTTTTTAATTATGCCCTAACAAGTCTTCGAGAAGTTCAAACTTTGTGTAAACTCGAAAACCTAAAAGAACTGGCGCTAAAGGCTGATCACTTAGGTGCTATGATTTATGTTCTAAACCGTAATCTAGCCGAAGCCGTTGCTGAAGCTGATACCGCAACCGTAAAACAATAACTTCAACTTAAATGTGTAGAAATCTCAACATTTAATTCACCCACGCTATAAGATTTTTTATTGCATTTCCTTCATAGTTAACCCTGTACTTAGCATTTTTAACTTAACACAAGGAAGGTTATGCAAAAGATTAAACTCACATTCATTCTTATGTCACTTGCTCCGTTGCTTATGGCGGGAACAGCTTATTTTGACAATGTTAAACTTTCGGAAATTTACATCCCAACAGGGTTTGACAAAAATGATGAAGCGCAAATTGTAATCACTGGCCATCTTCCAAACCTTTGCGAAGATAAGCCGATTATTAAAATTAAAAAAGACGGCACTGATATTTTCATTGATGTAACAACTAGACATTATGAAGGAAATATCTTCTGTCCCGATGCCTTAAACCCGTTTACTGAAGTTGTCTCTTTAGGACATCTTGATGAAGGATATTATCAACTCTACTTTAATCGAGGTACTAGCAATGTACAGCATCGACAACTTGTAGTCTCAGACAATAATTCTTTAGTAGATGAATCCCAAAGTGTTGCATTTGTATCAGAGGTGGAAATTGAGGATAACAACCAAATCAAAATTAAAGGACATAAACTAAGTTATTGTTATTCACCGGGCTCAGTAAAAATTCTTAGTAATGGAGAAAATACCTACTCTCTAGTGCCGGTCTTGAATAAAGAAACTGATTTTTGTCCTAACAAATTAACTCCCGTGGAATATTCCATTAATATGCCAGAGGGACTCGATCGCGAAGAGATACTCCTTCACGTAAAGTCCCTTAGTGGCCAAGGAGTTAATAAGATTATTTCCAAATGATAAAAAAGATATAATCCTGCAAACACACCTCACAGAGCTGGCGAATGCCAGCTCTTTTTAGGTACACGCTTCCTTTTCGCAAATTCAGTCGCTTAGACCGTTATTTAAGGATTGATTTCAATTAAAAAATGAGGTTATAATAAAAATGAATGATTAGGTGGGAGATTGCTGGTAACAATCCCCCTAAAGCTCTACTTTTCTGTTAGACGTAATAATACGTACATAAGAAAAATGAGTAGAAACACCCTAATCATCTCTTCCATGAAAAATCCTTTGTAGTAAAGGCGCCCTTCATTGGGCGTCACGGAAGACTACGAAGTTTTAATTCAAAAGATATTTAATTTAAATAAATTTGAGTAAAAGCAATTTGATTTTTTCATTTATGAAAGTAAATAGCTTGAATTGTTTTTAAGTTATTGGATTTGCGAAAAGGAAGCGCGTACCTAAAAACGGGCCGGATAATCATCTAAGATTGATTGCGATGCCTTCTGAGAAATAGTGTAAATAGGCATCACAATAAAAAGTCCGGGAGTACGATCAAAAACAGAGGCATCAACGATACGCAGATTTTTTACTTTGTGAACTTTGAATTCGCCGTCAACAACGGCCATGGGATCAGACACATGTCCCATTTTACAAGAACATGAAGCGTGATGTCCCCAAGCTTCTTTTTTTATGAAGTCTTTAATTTCCGCATCTGTATCAATCTTTGCACCGGGAACGACTTCTTTTTTTAAAGTTCCTTTCAGATTTTTATTTATTTTACGAGCAAACTTCACACCTTCCATAACTGCATTTAAATCATTTCCACGAGGGTCCGTTGCTCGGCTAAAATTCATAAAATTAATTTCGGGAGTTTGAGTGTAGTCATTAGATTTTAGTTTCACATATCCTTGTTTTGTACCTCGATAATTATCAAGATTATGTCCTTTATGTAATACTGCCCAAGTCATTTTGTTTTTTTGAAGTGATTCTCTACCCCAGTTTGGAAAATAGCCTTTAAATTCGCCAGGGGCGGCAAAGATAAATAAGTCTGGATCTTTAAGAGCTGGATTTGAGCGTTTTTTGATTCCAACAATTATACCGTTGGTACTATATATATGAGATTGAGGATCTTTTATATAATCATCAAAGCAAGGATCAACTTCTGTGTCTGCGCTGAACTCGCAATCTTTTATAGAATTAAAACCTTTTTTAAGTTCACTAACGACACCTACTTCATAACGATCTTGTAAATTTTGGCCGACACCTGGAAGATGTACACGCTTATCTACACCTACTGGTAGTTGATTAAAGTCACCAATACCTGATAGCATTAAAATTTGAGGAGTATTAAAAGCACCTGCGCATAAAATTACTTCATAGCGTGCTTTTGCCCGAACCTTTTGTGCCATAAATTTTGCAAGCATTCGCTCGCCATTATTATAACGATTATCAGCTTCATAAAGAGATTTACCTTTATTATATTCAACACCCATGATCTCATTGGAAGAACCTTCTTTAAAAAGCAATTTTGAAACTAGCGAGTCAGTCGCAATATGCAGGTTTTTGCCGTAAATGGGATGATACTTTGTTTGCAAGATGAGTTCTCTTGGGCCATTTCTTTTGCCTTTGAAGGTCGCCATTGGAGTACGGGCCAAGCCTTCAAGATGATCTAACACGACTCTTCTCTCGTTGGGATCAAGCCTAAGTGCTGAACGTATCCCATACTTTAAAATTCGTTTTACTAATTTTCCATGGCCGTTAGTTTTTAGGGCAGCTAAGACGATTTTTAAAATTTGAAAATCATTAAACACTAAACTAAATGCGGCCTGTTCTGTTTTGAGCCAGCCTTCTTTATCATTTTTATTGTAAAGAGATTTTTCCACCTTCTCAAAATGATCATGCATCAGTTTTGGATGCCAACTATAATCTCCTGTTATCCGCATATGATGAAGCCAATCTTGTTCATCAGGATACATTGTAATCATAGCATTATGTGCAGTACAACCACCTAGAGTCGCGGCCCTAGGATATAAAATTCCTTTGCCTTGAACAAATTTTGAATCCTCTTGATCTTCTCTCAAGGTTGAGTGATGTTTTACATAAAAGTCCCAGGCCATTTCTGGATCTTGTGTCGATAGCCCATGAAATGCTGGAATGTCATAAGTCGAGGGCTTTTGGCCCCCGCCTGCCTCAATTAAGAGAACCTTATGACCAGCAACTGCTAAATTACAGGCCAGTGGCCCTCCCCCGGCCCCTGATCCTACCACGATGAAATCATATTCATGATCATCGGCGACGGCATTTTTTCCATAAAAAGCAGTTGATGTTCCAAGAGCAATAGCTCCTGAGAGTGAGTTTTTAATAAAATTTCTACGATTAGTTTTTGACATGTTTAAATGCTATAGGCCATTCGTCTTCATCAAAAACGATGTTTTTAGGATTATTTATTTTAGAGTCATGATTAATAAATGGACCGCTTGCACAGCCTTCTCTTTGAGTAAAAGACTTCTTCTCATCACATACATAGAACATCTCTA
>CATLVU010000165.1 GCA_950061135.1 uncultured Oligoflexia bacterium | reverse complement strand
AAAGTAAATTTTTTCATATAAGCCTCAATAAATATTGGACTTATATCGCATTGCGCATAGGCTTTGAAGTGAGAGTGTAACTTTTATAAACTGACCTACTAAATTGGTGTTGGTTTAAATTCAAACACTTAGATTTATAGAGACTTGAGTTGATACTTATGGGCAGTTCTTATAATTCTTGCTTAGAAAGCCCTAAGTAATTAACAATGTCCTCCGGAGTAATAATTCCAAGTAGTTGCTTGTCGTGAAATCGACTAACTACAGGTAGACGACCTATCTCAAAACGTTTCATTTTGTCTAGCGCAACCAATAAGCTTTGATCTGGAAAGATCGTGATAACTGAATACTTGGCCATACTTCTGATTTTTGCTTCTGGGTCTGTTTTGTAAGCTTCCTCGATATCACATTTATTGACTACTCCAATAAGTCTGTTATTTCTTAGAACTGGAAAGCCTCCGAACTTACTGCTCTGAACTAAATCAATGACATCCATTATTCTATCATTGCCCTTTAGTGTGATAACATCTTTTATCATGCATTCCTCAACTACCATCTCGTTAAGGCACTCACTGTCTTGTTGGGTGGGAAGGTTTACTCCTTCGTACTTAGCAACAGCTTCGTAAGCTGATTCAATATTGAAAAAACTCGAAAACCAATAGGCAACGATACTTGAAATCATAAGTGGAAGGATTAATTCATAGTCTCTCGTCATTTCGAAGAGCATCACAAATGCGGTAAATGGAGTTTTGATTACAGCAACAAGTAGCGATGTCATTCCAAGTAGCGCAAAGACTCCAATTTCGATTTTGGCAATTCCAAATTTTTGTAAAAATAGTCCAAATATAGTTCCGGCAAGAGCACCCAAAAAAAGTACGGGCATAAAAAGCCCTCCACTTAGTCCAGTGCTATAAGATGTTGTACTTAGAGCGAGTTTGAGAATGAACAAAAAGGCAAAAGCACTTATGATTGGTGGGGCCTTACCAGCTAATAAAACATTTATTGTCTCAATTCCATCTCCTAAAATCTCTGGAGAAAAAAGTGATGATGCTCCCGCCAGAATTACAATTAGAACAATATAGAGAAAGTCGTATCTTTTAAAATAGCGTTTTTTTATTTCTTTAAAAAATAAAATAGATTTTATAAAGGCCATACCAATTAGTGACATTGTTAGTCCAAGTAAAAGATAAAGTAGGAGGTGCCACTCAATATGAAACTCATAATTTAAGGTTATAAAAGTTGATTTGTTTCCGAGTAATTTAAAAGAAGTAACTGAAGCTATAACTGATGTGACAATGATGGGACCTAAGTATTTTGTATTCAATTCACCAAGAATTTCCTCTATAGTAAAAACAACTGCTGCTATAGGTGTGTTAAAAGCCGCGGCTAGTCCCGCAGCTGAGCCTGAAGAGACTAAAACTTTCGTTATTTGTCTATTAAAGTTAAGCATATGTGAAACAAGATGCCCCCATGCAGCTCCTATAGTAATCATTGGGCCTTCTTTTCCAAAAGAAAGTCCAGAGCAAAGTGTTAAGACTGTTGTTATAAACTTTCCACCTGACATTCTTTTAGGCATTTTCCCTTTATAGGCAACAAGACTTAGTTTTACTTGGGGAATACCAGAGCCGCTAGTGTCTTTAAAAAGTTTTTTGGTTAAATAATAAGATGCTAAAGCAAAAGCCGTAGCATAAAAAAAAGTTTCTAGTGTAAAGGATTGGTTAGTGCCAATCAATTGAGAAATAGAATGTGTTAGCTCGTGTAATAGGAACGAAAAAAAACCAGAGCCTACACCGATTAATAAAATTGCAAAAGCAATTTTGTGATGACTTTTATCTATTAGTTCATTGAACTTGTTCATAACGGTTTTTTACTTCATCAAATCTTTCTACAATTTCATTAAAGTCTTGAAAAAAGAAATCAAATTTTGACCCCCTTGAATCTATATCGGCAGAAGTAACTCCAAGTATAAGTCGAGGTTTTGATTTCAAAATTGAAATTTTTGAAGCTAAGGTAAAGGCCATATCTTTAAGTGAGTTTATATCAATGATAACAATAGATGATTCAAGCTGGAATGTTTCTAAGTCAGGGTTTGAATCTGAAACCTTTTTGATCTCAATATTGAGTGTTTGCATTGCGTCTATGGATTGTTCTTCAGGTGAAAAAATAAAAAGATGCATAGTTTACTCTATTACTTAGTTAATACAGGAGGGAGTTTTATTCGAAATAAGGGGATTTGGCCATCATAATACTCAAAAAAATTAACTAATGTTAATCAGTTATATGGCATATTTCGCCGTTTTCACTTTCCATACAATCGATGGGACAATAAGAAAAAGATAGTATAAAAGTAGGTTAGGATAGATATGTTTAAAAAGTTACTGTTTTGTTTATTCATAATTAATCTCACTTCTTGCGGTGACCTTTTTATGGTTAAGAAAAAAGAAGTAGAAGCCACGTTAGAGCAATTTGCTTCTTGTGACCTTGATACAAGAGCGTTTTCTTATATTTTAGAAAAAAACATAAAGGGCGATCTTGAATGCCTTGAACAGAAGTTAAATCTTTTTATTGATGCAGTTAAAACCGATAGGCCGGGCTTTATATCAAGATCAACTCTGAATGATTTTATTGTAAATGGACCAATTGATATTGATTCGGAAATTACTGATATCGTTGATTCATTATTTCAGCTGAACTTTCTAATTCAAGGTGGCGAGAGAGATTATATTTCTAAAAAACAAATGAGTAATCTCTTTGAAATTGCTAAGCACTTTAATTCTAGAGTATGGAAATTATATAAGTACTTTGCTTCAGATGATGAAGTTAATTATGCAAGACATATAAGAGAGCGAGAAATCGTGGCGCAAGAAATGAATGCAATTATTCAAGAAGTGCGCAAATATTTTAAAAATTCAAGAAAGCAGATTGATGTTATCGATTCTGAATTATTTATAAGCAAGATGTTTTATAGTAATCCAGATAGAGTTGAAATGATTAGAAGTCTTATGTTCTTAAAAAGGCTTTTTGTTGGAGGGGAGAGATTTGAGCTTACTAATATAGAGCTTAAAAGAGCATTTGATAAAATACCCGACCTAACTAAGGTTGCCTTTGATGTCGTTAAATTTAATAAGTATAATTTTCAAGATAGACAATTAACACTAATTGAAATTTTAGAAAAAGATTTAGATATTTTAAAAAAGAATATTTTTTCTAAATTCTCTTATTCAGACTTTGCCTTTGATAGCTCAGACGTTTTAAATGCACTTATTGTGAATGTGCCAGATATTTTGGATATGGACCTTAGTCAATACTTACGAGAGTTTGTAAAAGTAAAATCAATCTTACTAGAATCTCAAGAAGAGTATTCTGATTTTACGATAGATGAAGTCCATCAAGTAATTCAAATAGCAGATAATTTCTTATTCAAATCTGAACTATTTTATAGAATTTATAATTATTTTAGAGATGAGCTGGATATGCCAGGCCCGCTGACTTTAGACTTTAATGAATTTCCAACTTATAGCTCTGAAGAACAAGAAGTGTTGGAAGACTTCGCGAGATTAAGTACGCAATATCGTTTTGTAAAAGGTAGTTTTAAAATGCCTTTTTTCTCTCATGAATATGGTAGAAATCCCGACGCTTATGTTGAGCTTGCGGGGATAGAACTATTAGTAGATAAAGTAATGATTCGCTATGGAACTCCAAAGGAAAAA
>CATLVU010000164.1 GCA_950061135.1 uncultured Oligoflexia bacterium | reverse complement strand
AAATTAGAAAGGACTATAAGTATCTAAAATATTAACAGAAAGGTGCATTTAAAACTTGCATTCTTTCATTGGAGAATTTTATGAAACTTATCTTTGGTTTTTTGTTGTTTATGTCATTTAGCGCTCAGGCAATAGTTTGTTCAAATGTTATTGAAGAAGAGTTTGGCGACTCTTATTATGTTAAGAAAGTTGATGTTAGTACAGAGGTGGTGGATGATAAATCATATGATGGTTGTCCTTTATCAATTGCAATTTTAAATCAAAAATTCAGCACGACAAAGATAGCAAGTCTCGTTTCTGTATCTAAGTTGGGTGCTGGTTCATGTCATTATAAAGATATTGTGTCAGAGAAAAATTACTCTTGTACTCGAGACTAATTTAGACAAGTCAAATCGCTGCTCTTATAATTGAGGCTCAGGAGAGTTGCGATGACAAAAAATATTTTTTTATCTTTTATATTATTTTCTTTTATACAAAGTTCATTGCAGGCTAAGGAGTTTAAGGCCACTAAAATTGTTGATGGGTTAGGAGTTGCTTGGGCAATCGAGGAGATTAATGCTTCAACGCTTTTGATAACTAATAGGCGTGGTAAATATCACGTTGTAGATCTAAAAACAAAAAGCAAGAAAACATATAAGTTTCCACTTGAGGTTAAGCGTGGAGGTCAAGGAGGCTTACTCGACATTGAAAAACATCCAGATTTTAAGAAAAACCAACTAGTATATTTTACCTTCTCAAAAGAGCAAGCTGGAGATAAGGCAACAACTGCACTTGCTAGAGGAAAGTGGAATACTGAGACACAAACTGTTGAGTCAGTATCTGAAATATTTGAGGCGAAAGCATCAACTGATACTTCTAGGCATTATGGCTCAAGATTGACCTTCGATAAGGAAGGAAACCTTTTTATGAGCATTGGAGATCGAGGTCATCGTCCAAATGGACAAGACTTAAAAGTTCACGCTGGAAAGATTCTAAGATTAACAATGGATGGTAAGGCAGCAAACGGAAACCCATTTGAGAGTGATAAAAATGCCTTAGATGAGATTTGGAGTTATGGGCATCGAAATCCACAAGGTTTGTACTTTGACGATAAAACTCAAACCTTATGGGCGATAGAGCATGGTCCACGTGGAGGAGATGAGATTAATATTATTGAGCAGAAGAAAAATTATGGCTGGGCCCAGATTACATACGGTAAAGAGTACTGGGGACCTTTTCAAGTAGGAGAGGGGGTTAAAAAAGAAGGAATGGAGCAGCCGTGGAAGTATTATGTTCCCTCAATCGCCCCATCAGACCTAGTATTATACAGAGGAAAAAATTATCCAAGTTTGAATAGCTCATTAATAACAGGTGCCTTGGCTTTACAGCATCTAAATATTATTAAAGTTGATAAGAGGAAAGAAATTAAAGAAACACGGGCTTTAGAAAAATTAGAAGAGAGGTTTCGTTCAATTCTCATTTCGACTGAAGATAAAATTTATTTTGGAACGGACTCAGGGATTTTATACTTATTAAGCGAATAATACGGTGCATTTAAATATTTCCTTAATTTTTCTATACAGCTAAAAGTAGTTTTGATACTTACTTATAAATCTTAAGAATCAATAGAATAGGCTTCGATTTGACTCAAGAGAAGTTATTTTGGAGTTTATTAATCATCGTGTTCACTTTTAAAAGTCTAACAATATTTTCAAGGAGAAAAATGTGAGTAATAAAAAACTTTATGTAGGTAATTTACCGTACCAAACAGAAGAAACAGACTTAGAGCAAGCGTTTCAGGCTTATGGAGCAGTTGAATCTGTAAAAATCATTAAAGATAGAGAAACAGGAAGAAGTAAAGGTTTTGGCTTTGTAGAAATGGGCTCAGACGAAGAAGCTCAAACTTGTATTGAAAATCTTGATGGGAAAGATTTTAGTGGTAGAGGTTTAAGAGTAAATATTGCTCAAGAAAAAGCTCCATCAAGAAATTTTAGAAGATAAAAAATATTTTTTTAATAATTGGGAAAGCTCAGACTTTTGGATGGGCTTTTCTAAAAATTCATTCATACCGGCTTTAAAAGCTCTTTCCTTGTCTGTCGTTAGAACGTTTGCACTCACACAAAAAATGGGTGTTTCAGAATCAAATTTTCTTATTCTTGATGCTGTCTCAAAACCGTCCATATAAGGCATGGATATATCCATAAAAATTAGATCAAACCGCTCATTCGCAAGAGTATTAATTGCATCAGCTCCATTTTCGGCGATTTTTGAATTTATATCAAAGCTTTCGAGCATTTTAGATAAGACAAGTTGATTGACCTTGTTGTCTTCGACTATCAATGCTTGGCTAATTGTAAGTTCTTTACTTTTTAATTCATTATTTAGTTCTAAGAAGTTGCTTTTTTGAAAAGGCAATATGAGTTTAAAAGTAGATCCTTTTGATAATTCGGATTCAACTATTAGGTTTCCATTGAGGATGTGAGAAAGTTTTTTCGCAATGGCTAGGCCCATTCCTGTTCCAGCATTAGATTTAACATAAGGATTCTCTATTTGTGTGAAATCTTGGAAAATATCTTGTTGGTTTGATAAATTTATACCAATGCCAGTGTCGGTTACAGAAATTTGTACTTGATTCTTTATCAGAGATGTTTCTATTCTAATATGACCTGCATTAGTAAACTTAATTGCATTATCAATTAAAAAATGAAGAATTTGTTTTATTTTGATTCGGTCAGAGACAATTTGCTCTGGAAAGTTCTTATCAGTCGTATAAGTTAATTCTAGATTTTTTAGTTCTGCTTGTGGCCCAAAAGTGTGAGTAACCTCCTTTACTAAAGATTGAAGTGAGAAGTTTAGCTCTGTTCTTTCATTGTTATTATCGACTTCAGTAAACTGCAGGATATCATTTACGATATTGAGTAAGTAAGAACCGGATTGATTGATACTTTTCAGAAGCTTTTCTTGTTCTTGATCCAGTTTCGTCGTAATGAGTGCTTGCGATAGTCCAATTACCGAGTTTAGGGGGGTTCTGAGCTCATGGCTCATATTTGCTAGAAATAATGATTTTGCTTTGGAGGCCTGATCTGCTTTGTTTTTTTGTTCAGCATACATCTCAAGCATTTTTATGACATCTTGGTTTTGTGCTTTTACAACTTTTTGATATGTAAAAAATAAAAGAAAGCAAATCAAAACAAGAAATAAAAGATTTAGTTGAATTTGATATTGATCAAATTTGTCGTTTTGTTTTTCAAATAAATATACAGCTCTGTCTAAAGCGGAAAGAATATTTTGTGATTCAATTAAAATTAGATTGAGTTCCGTTGTAGGATTATTTATGAGGACTAGATAGTCTTGAATTTTATTATTCAATGTTGAATCATAATAAGACTTGATATCATCAAATTCATTCTGTGCAAGTTTTTGATGTGTATGTTCAAAAGTGTTTATACTTTGTATCAATTCTGGGTGACTTGTTTGAGAATAATGACTTCTCAAGTATGCAATTTTTTGAGAAAGCATTCTTTGTCGACCTGAAATATTAATATATCGATCTAGATCAGACTCTAAGTAAGCGATTATTATCTGAACCCCAATAACTAAAAGAAATGTGGCCAAAATTGAAAAGATAAAAATTAGGCCCTTGAGTTTAAGGTCCTGTGCGTATTTCTGTAGTTGAGAATAGTTCATGTGACATAATTTTATACGTTTTCAAGGTCTTAGAGGAGAAAAAAATGTAAAAAACTGACAAAAATCACATTATGCCGTGAGGCTACTCATCAACATTTTTACCATAGACCTTTATCCTTATTATTAGAAAAACAAAGGAGTCGGTATGAAAGACCTTAACTCCAAGAAAGATACAAGTAGAGGAATTTTTTAATATGACTTTGCAAAATGC
>CATLVU010000163.1 GCA_950061135.1 uncultured Oligoflexia bacterium | reverse complement strand
GTGAGAGAGCTCATATTGCAGGACTTGGAGAGCTTAAAAAAGTGAGTTTTGATCCTCTTTTTACCATCAATCATACCAGTGCAATGTTCAGAGACAATCTTAACAGATTAGTTAGGAGAACTTGGTGTACGACAAAGAAAGCTCAAGCACTTCAAGATCAGCTTGATATGTTTATTTATTATCACAATCACTATTATTTAAAGAGGCTAACACCAATCTAGTCAGGCAGTTTCAATGCCACTTAGGACCATTTTCATCATCGTTCTTAATTAAAGTTAACTTTTTCTTTTTTTTCTCAAACTCCATATGCTCCCTCATTTTAGAGAAAGTCCATCCCTGCGATGCTAATGATTTGTATTTTAGAAAAACAAAACTCGCTGCCATCGCCACCAAGTGACACCACGCAACCTTTGCCATTGGTGAAAAGATCGCCATGTAGAGCTCAACTCCTGCTATCAAGGCACAAAAATACTTCGCCTTCATAGGAAAGATCAACATAAATGACATCACTCTGTCGCTATAGACAATTCCGTAGGCCAATAATAAAGATAGTATAATTCCATTAAGTCCATACAGAGGTACAAAACTGGAGCTAAAAAAAATAGCAAATAATGAATATGCCAAAGCTCCGGCTAGAATCGAAACCGCTAGAAATTGAAGATAAATTCTCCTCCCCCACTTTAGCTCTAATTCTCCTCCAATAAACCACAGTAATAAACAATTAAAAAGCATAGAGAAAAAAGACGCTTCTACTAAGAAGTATGTAAGTGCTTGGTAAAGATGACCTGACATTAACGCAGGAGCGTTCATTCCTAATATGCCTATTAGATCAATCCCTGTTAATTGCCTTAGGGTCTGTGTTAAAAGAAATAGTACCACATGAGAAATTATTAGAAATTTATTTATCTTGGTTAAGTCTGGCACATTCATTTGTATTTGAGACATAGAGGTTTCCTATTTTTTTTCTGACAATTCAACAAGAACGCCATTCATTGATTTTGGATGAATAAAGTTTACTAAACAATTTCCTGCACCATCGAACGGTTCAGGATAAATAAAATTCACGCCTAGTTTTTCTAGTTCTTTTTGCTTTTTTAATACATCTGGAACTCTAAAACATAAATGATGAATTCCTCCACCTTTTTTATCGATGAATTTTTGAATTGTACTCGTTTCATCAGTTGGCTCTAAAAGTTCTATATGTGAGTTTTGATCAATTGAGCAAAAAGCAGTTTTAACTTTTTGGGATTCGACGACTTCCCTTTTTGAATCAAAAACTAGGCCTAATTGTGAAAACTTTTCCACAGAGTTTTCGAGGTCTTCAACTGCTATAGCAATATGATCTAAAATGCAATCTTCAAAATTTGGTAGCATAACTATTTCCTTTTAAGAAACATAGTTTATCATAAAATTTTTGAATTTAAATAAGACTAACTCTGATTTGCTTGATCAAAAAGTTCATCAATTGTGATGGCCCCTTCACAACGATTTGGATCATCCGGATTAAAATCTGGTTGTTCCTCAGGCTCAGCGGGGACACAAGTTCCAAAAGATGTTCCATCCGAGTCTTGAGCAATACAACGACCTTGTTTTTCAACAGTGATACACCTAAGAGCACAAGTAATTCCTCCTTGAGCATCTCTGCCTGTTCTAACAATCGCACATACAGGAATTGGAGTTGTTGCACAGAACTCACTTGATACACATTTTTGTCCTGAGTTTTTAGAGCAAAAAACTGGGTCTTCCCCATTAGGATCATGAGGAGCACATTTCCCATTTGTCTCATTACAACATAGTGATGAACATTGGTAATCACTGGAGCACTGATCTCCAGGCTCTAAGTTTCCGAATGACGGGAAGTCTTCCACACATTGAGAAACAATCGACTTTGACCAACATCTCTTATTGATACAGCAAGCATCTGAGCCACATTGGCTTGTAGACGAGCAACTTCTAAAACTTGAAAGTAATACATTCTCACCCTCAGTATCTAATACTGAGGGTTTAACAAGCTGAAGCTTTACCTCATCAGAGATATCAACAACTGTTTCTTTTCCTGTTTCATCATCGATAGAAATTATTTCTATCGTTGCAGTTACATTACAAGAACCTATGTGTTCACCTGTTATTTCATGAACTGTTGTCACTCTTTCATTACAACCATCCATATACTGACTTTCAGAATTACTTGTTGTTTCAATAACCCCTTTAGCCCCATGAGGAGTGTTGGAACCAAGGTACTCAACACCGCTTAAAAAATTAAATTTCGTGTATAAAGGAAACAGCTTTGACTGATAGCCAAACTCTATTTCATTATCATCAACAAACCCATTGGAGTTATCATCAAAGATTTCTCCAAAAACACCATATTTCCCCTTAAGTGCTTCTGAACGAACCTCCCACTCTTCCACATTAAAAGGTTGATAAGGGCCACGGTAGATATAATTAATTCCGCCGATCGCCTCTATCGTTCCAAATGTTAAAAATGCGGTAGCATTATCATAGGTATAAGCATTAAAAGTTAAAGTTGGATCATCTGGAAGGCATCTTTTTAGTTTTACTTCATCTGTGTCACCATAAAGACCATCTGTTCCAACCTCTACGCTTAACTCGCTTGGAGTAATTGGAACATCTGGATTTGCTCCAGTGCCGACTTCAACAAGCCCTTTATCTTTGACTGAAGCATAAGCATACTTACAAACGTCTCCGTTTTCGGCACAACCATCAGTCAAATTACCTGTAAAGGTAGGATCATCTTTAAGTGATAACCCTCTACAAAAAAGATTATCATCTCGATTAAAACTAACAGGCTCAGTTAAAGCATCCTCTTGAGTTCCTGTTTGGTCAAAGTCATAATTATTATAATCATATAAATCATAAAGAAGGTTTATATCCTCAAATGGCTTTGACTCCATATCAATTACTAATACCTCAACATTTGTTTGAGGAGTAATCCCCGCTCCTGTATCGACTGTGGCCTGTAAAGTAATAGGAGATGAGTTCCGACCAAAGTTAAATCGAACTTTCACATTTTGAGAATTAAGAGTTGTGATATTAACACCTGCAAGGTACAGCAATCCATCATAGTTTTTGGGTATAGTTAATTTTCTTTTATAACTTCCCCCTTCACTATTATCGTCAACTTTTGGCTCAATAATGTGACGTAATTCAACTTTTGCTATCGTCGCAATAGTATCACCACCAACTGAACTATCACCTGGAGCAGCTCCACCTTCCCCTCCAACATTCGCTGTTGGATTTGATAAAGCATCTTCACTCCCACTAGTTATTCGACTCGTCGTAGGAGGATTACAAGCTAATAAGCTTAGGAAGATAAATAAATTAATTAATTTCAATCTTAGTCTTTTCATCTCATGTACTTATCGGTTTATTCATTTGCATTTTTAATATTTTACAATACCTTAGTGGCACCCTCACTTTTTAAGAGCAACTGCCTGAAATCACATATGAAAAATATTATTATTCAATCAGAACTGCCTCTGTTTAAAGGCGTTGGTATTCCTAGACTTTAATGACCTAAAGCCTGATACTTAACTCATGAGCAATTTATTATTTACACAATTTATTATTTTAATTTCTATTACTTTTTTAGGCTTTGTACTTTCTAGAGTTTTCAAACGATTAGATATCGCTGACGTTATGTGGGGTCTAGGCTTTATTATTATTGCCACAGTGAACTTTATTCTTTTTTCCAGTAAAGATTTTATGCCAAGTCTCCTACTAGGGCTTACAGTTTTGTGGGGAGTTCGGCTAGCAACATTCATTGGTTTTAGAAACGGCCAAAAAGAAGAAGATATACGATACCAAGAAATGAAAAAAAATTGGGGTAAAAAAGAACCAATCAATGCTTTTATTCGAGT
>CATLVU010000162.1 GCA_950061135.1 uncultured Oligoflexia bacterium | reverse complement strand
AAGTCGTATTACAAATGCACGAACCGAGGGGTACAACAATGTCTGTAAGCAGCTCCAGAAGAGGGCTTATGGGTATAGGAGTTTTTCTAATTATCGGTTGAGAGTTCTATATGTCTGTCAGTAGGGTTTGAGTGCGGTGCGTTCCACCATTAAGGGAGAAGAATCCGAAGTAATCGAATGGTGGGGTAATTCAAAAAAGATGGTCGGGGTGAGAGGTAAGTAAAATCTAAACTTAAAATCTTCTCTAACTGACCAAAATCACTTTAATATTAACCAGTTATAAGATCTTTTCTTAAAATGATATTTCACTTTTATTCCTTGTTTTTCACGTTTTTTCACCCAAACAGTCGTACTTAGTCGTACTCAAAAATTCTTTCACTAGCGACAACAGAGACTAATTGAGAAATACTAAAAACAAATAACTCATAGCAAGTAGAATAAAACCGCTTAATCGGAGATTAATATTCGTTCATCACCGACAACTACACAAAATTTATCAGATAATTTTCTCGCTAATACTTTTTCATACTTTAATTCATCAAGAATGTGTGCTCTTGTTTTTAGGTCTATCTTATTAGAGAAAACAACCCACTTTCTAGCTCGTGCAAGAATAAAATTATTCACCATTGCTGTTAATATGGTTGTTTTTTCATTATCAGTAGATATATCAACTATGTTTAATACTTTTTGGTCTAAGTTTATATCTTTTATAAAATCAAACTCATCACCAATAACTAGAAGATAATTACTGCTTAGAGGTATCATTCCACAATTTTTTTTAAACTTACTCGTACTCATATCCCAAAAAGGTACCTCACATGTTATGAGATTGTGACTGGCAAGCTTGAAAATTGATATGGGAAAATCTGAAAATTTATATACTGTCGATTGAATCTGCTTACACAAAATGTCTAGAACAATATCCTTAAGATAATTATCTATCGGTAGCTTTAATGCCTTTGAGAAAGCTTCCAAAGAGCTATTTATCAAACGAGGGTCTCTTAAACCCATCGAAACAATTGACTCTATAAAATAGTACCACCCCTTCCCATCCAAAGATGGAATACTACCCCTTGATAACGATGCTAAAACTTGACCAAAATAACTTTCTCCATCGCAAAAGAAATTCTCATAATGCTGATCAATGCCAACTTCATTGTTTATAGAGTAGAGATATTCAATAGATGCAAAAAGCCTCTTTTTATCAGGCACGCGAATTTTTTGACTTTTCAAATCCAGAACAGAGAACGACTTACTACCCAATTGTTTACCATCTAAAGTCTCCCAGCCTTTCAAATAAGCTTTTGGAACGTAATGATTATGCTTTTTATTACTCATGGATCTGATTATAAATGAATATTTTGATGAAGTTTATAAGTAATGTTAAATTTAAGTATACTGGACAAATCATTTCTCTCGGCGTCAATAGCAAAAGCATTCTACACACTTTTTACTTTCCGTCCTATTTCACATTTTCACGGAACTTGTAAATTCTTCAACTACTATAGTTAAAGGCAGTCTTCCAAACATTTTTGAAGAAAACTCAAACTCAAACTTATTTTTATCATTAAAGAAAATATTTTCATCAGGTGCAAACCTACCTTTTCTTGCCTTAGCTTTCCATTCAGTAATATCAATCAAAGTACCTAACTCATTCTTAATACAAGAATGCAATTGGTATTTCTTTGTACCATCTGGTAAAGTCTCCTCTAACCAACCGTGTATCAGTTTTACTTTTGGATTATGCTTCTTATACTCTTCACAGTTTTGATGACACATATTTGGTTGCGAATGAAGATCACTTTTAAACTCATAATTTATATAATTAAATTCCAATAATTGAATATACTCAATTAATTTGTCAGCTATCATTTCTTCTCCCCCCTTTTTTTAAACTACTTATCTTGATTCCTCTGAGCGATACTTTTTACCCAGTTCTTCTAGCTTGGCATCTAACCATTTGTCTATAATTTGAGAATCTTCAGGAAGGCTAAGGTACCTTTGAAATAAATTAATTGTTTCATCAACCCTTCTAGCTACAGTATCAAGTTGATGTATATCTGGTGTAAACTCTGGCATTTCCGCAACAAATGTATATCTATGAAGTGCACTATCACTTGGTCTAGAATTAAACCTTGAAATATGGTTCCATGTAGAGTGAACACAGCGACTGAAACTCAAAAAAGAAAAATTATAAACATCTTGAAGCCCACATTCAATGGCCATATCTCGTGTACTTTTACCTGACCACGAACCTAACTCTACGGGCAGAAGGAATGTATACTTTTGTGCATTAATATTATTTTCCAGGGCTTGGATCTGTTCATTTTCTTCAGGGTCTTTACCTTCTTTTATTAATTTCGCTTTAAAGTGTTCAATTTGAAGTTTCTCCTGTCCTAAGCCATATTCAACAAATTTAAGGCACCTATCAAAAGGCTCCTCCATAAGCCATGCAATTGTTATGTGAACATCTACCATCGATCTAATAAAGAGTGGGGCTGAATGATAGTTCCAAGCTGAAACAGCTCTGCATAACTCCGTCGCCAATGTTCCTTGACGGGCAAGCAATGCTGACAAAACAGAATGAACATGAGGCTCCATTAAGTTTATTGGTATTTTTTTTATAATAAAAAATACTTCTTCTTTTACTTTATCGCAGAAACTATTTATTAGCTCATATATGAATTTTTCTTTATTCGAATCACTCATTTTGAGGACCTCTTATTTACATCAAATGTTATAGGAAGCTGTTCAAGGTTTCTTTTCCAAAAATATTTTGGCCATCGCCATACATTTAAGTCATCATTTCCAGGGAGTGTAACAACCATTGCACTACTTGCACACATTGATGCTCCAACCTTTCTAGATTCTTCTGTATCTGGATAGTCTTTTAACGCTTCAAAGTTCCCTAGACTTAACCCTTTTTTTATAAAAAGTTTACCTTGAGAACCTAAGAGGTAAAGTGCATTCGCCTGCATAAGAACAGCTCGCCGCCCTCTTTTATAAGTCAAATCAGCTACCAAAACCTCAAGGCTAGCGAGAAAATTATCGTTCCTTAACTTCACTGGGACTTGCTTCATAAGATTCCTCAATGGACATTCAGGATATAAAACAACTAAGTCATGGATCGCTGATATTAATAAATCCAGCATCTCCTTACCAGAAAGATGAGTCCTTAAGGCACTCCACTCAATCTTATCGACATTTTTCATTTCAGTGATTGTAATAAAACGACAGTTACTTTCTGATTCCTTTACAAATGTTCCTATTTCTTCCGCAATAGCTGCAGCGACCCTAAGTCCATGCATATTTTCTATCAAAGCAAGCCAAAGAAGTTCAGGAAGAGTATCACGATCATAATGAGAAGGCGTAACACCACTCACCTGATGCATTAAAGGAGGAAGAAGCTTCTTACCTACTTTCTTGTGATCAGAAAGAACTTTACTCTTCTTTTTACTCATTTTTTATATCCCTGGCTTGAACTCTTTGTACCTTGTTGAATTTGAGACTCAGTAACATTTCCAAAAAAATTATTAATGTTATAATTTGATGATTCAACAGTTTTCCTATCTTCATTAGAAAATGATAGAGACTCTCCAAGAATACCATCTTCTTCAAGTTGAAGGGACCATTTAAGAATCATATTTCTGATAGAATCCAAAATTTTATAAAGAGAACTTGAGTCAACATGTAATGATGGTCTTAGATCAAAATCAATCGCATCCATCATGTCTTTAGCAACTTGATCGCTAAAGGGCATTTCAAAGTGCCCTCCGGGTTCTGATTTTTCTAGAATGTGTTCGATTTCAGTTGCAGACTGATGGCAATATCTTTGAGAAAAAGCCTCTCCTGTTTCGTGTGATTCAAACATTACTTGTTGATGACCATGATAAGGATTAAAGACTTTAACTATCCCCCGTAATCTTCTATAAGGAGGATAATTATCTTGATTCCCGATGGGATAACCATTCATCTCAAAATTAAGCCAATTAATAAAGTCTGCTTG
>CATLVU010000161.1 GCA_950061135.1 uncultured Oligoflexia bacterium | reverse complement strand
AAGTGAGAGATCGCTTGAATAGGAAATAATAATAAAAAAATTAAGGTTTTAATGTCATATATCCTTTTGGAAAAAAAACATGATTAGGATCATGGGTATTTTTAAGCTCATTAAAAACTTGATATTGAGTGTTTGACCAAAAATCAGTGATGAATTTTTGCTTAATAAGGCCTATACCATGCTCAGCAAAAGGAGAAGCATCTAGTTTTAATACATTTTGATATAAACGAGATAATTGCGATTGAACCTCTTGAACTTGATCAGCTTGGGCCATGAAATTAAAATGTAAATGCGCATCTCCAAAATGACCGAATAAGTTGTAAGCAATTCCAAGCTTTGAAAATTGGGTATATAAATCGATGAGAGGTTTAAAATCTTTAATTGTTGCTTGAATATCAGTGCCATATTTTTGAGTTTTATTGTGGGTATTAACTTCGTTTATTGCCCTTGGTATGGCGGCCCGTATTTGATGAAACTTTTTAGCTGAGATTTCAAAAACTTTATTCTCGTCAAAAAATGAGAGGTCTATTAAAAAGTTTTCATAAAATGTCTCGAAAGAGTCTTTTAATACTTCAAAAAAAATAACGTCACTATTTTGATTTAGTTGATCCTCTTTTTTTAGATAGGAAAAAGAATTTGAGTCTGTTAATTCACAAATAATTACATCATTTCTAAAATTTTGAACTTTTTGTAATACTTCAAAATGATCTGTGGGATCATTTTCCCACTTTGGAAGTAACATGAACAAAAACTGGGTAGAAGTTTTAGGAGCTAGTTTTATTATTGCTTCAGTTATAACACCTAATTGTCCTTCAGTACCAATCATCAGATCAATCTCTTTTGCTAATCTTGGAAATGGGGCATTTTTAAGTGTCTTATATCGAGAGTATTCTTCTTGGTATTCTTTTAAAATAGGAAAATTCAATTCTTTTTGGGTTAAAATGTGCTCATTTGATTGGTGGTCTAGGTATTTAATTTGAATCACTTGTTCTCTTAAAGTACCAAAGTGAAATGAGCGCTCGCCAGTGGCACTAGTGGCAAGGCCTGCCAGAATAGAAGCCAGTTCCTCTGTTGGAGAGACCATTATTTCAAAATCTTTATCGCTTAGAAAAGCTCTTGCCTCTTGCCAGCTAACAGGTCCTTGAATTTTAAGATTATTGTTTTGATCTATTTCTATTTTTTTAGGAAGAGAGTTTAAATTTACTAATTGTATATCATTATAATATTTGTCTATGAAATCATAAGGGATCACTGTCGATGTTTGAGAACTAATATATAAAGATGGCGCTTTAGAATTGATAATATCTTTTAATTCTTGAAGCGTTTTAGGAAATTTTGTTTGAACTCCCAAGTATTATCCTCGCGTAAAAACGGGTTCATTCTCAGTTGATAATTTATTATTGAGTTTGTATCCATCCAAGTTAAATTTTTTAAGATCATCTACTGTTTTGCAGTTATTTGTGATGATGTAATAGGCCATTAGTCCTCTAGCTTTTTTAGCATTAAAGCTAATGATCTTATAAGTACCATTTTTATTTTCTTTAAAAACCGGAGTGATAATAGGAGAGGTTATGTTTTTTGTTTCGACTGCACCAAAATACTCTTGGCTTGCCAAGTTAATTAATAGTTTATGTTCACTTAGCTCTTGGTTAATAGTTTCAGTGATATCTTTTTTCCAAAATTCATACAGGTTTTTGCTATCTTGGATTTTGTACTTAGTTCCCATTTCAAGTCGATATGGTTGTATAAGATCTAATGGCTTTAATATTCCATATAGCCCTGAAAGAATTCGAAGTTGTTTTTGTGCTTTTTTTAGTTGAGATTTGTTAAGTTTATTGGCCTGCAGTCCAGTATAAGTATCCCCATCAAAAGTAAAAACCGCAGGATAAGAGTTTTTAACCGAATGAGACTTTTTAAATTCTTGATATCTTTGATAATTGAGTTGGGCCAAATTATCACTTAACTTCATAAGTTTTTTGAAATCGGCAGTTTTTTTAGTTTTAAGGCTATCAATGAGTTTTGAAGTTTTCGTTTTGATAAAGATTGGTTCGTTTAACTGGTCTTTAATATCATCAAAGTTATTCTCTAGATTTAATTTTTTTGCAGGGGAAATAAGTATTAACATACAGTAATACTATTCATAATAAATAAAAAAGGCCATCAATGATGGCCTAAGTTTTGATTAATTTGTTAAATGAATTAGAATTTTCTATAAATTTGAACACCAGCCCCAGCTTGATCTATTGCTTTCACGCCTGATGGGTCATGCTGTAGGTATGGATATATAGAAGTACCTGCGATGTTCATGTCAGGGCCAATTATAATTCTTTCCCCACCGATTACATTTTTAAAATGAAGATCAGACTTTCCTGCCATATGAGCAAGATATCCTTCAAGATCAACTCTAAGAGCGAATTTCTCACTCATTGCAGAATTTACATAACTTATGTACGGAAGTAGGTTATGTCTACTGTACTCGTCTACAGTAGAGTTAGCTTTAGTTCTTAAAGTTTTGGTAATAGTCCCACCAGCTGTTAGGCTATTGAAATCATCTATTTTTGCAGTTAGAAGTTGAGTGGTTCTAACCCCCATAATAAGTGTATCGTCAGCCTGAGAGCCTTTTGAGGTAGGTAATTGTACTCTTGCTTGACTAAAAAGAGATAATTTATCAGTAAGAGTGAATGATTTTTTTATACCTGCACGTAAATCATATTCAACAAATCTGTCTTGAGCACTATCAACAAGGCTAAATCTAGGTTGAAGAACTAATTTAGCTCCATTATCTAATTTATAATCAATGATGGCTAAGTTGTAGAAATCAGCGTTAGCTTCTTCTGTATCTACTTTTGGTTGTAAAAACTCGCCAAAGTAAGCAATATCAATTTTTTCGATCAAAGAATTGTTTTTTTGCTCTAAGTTTGTTTGAGATGTTGTTGTACTGGCAGCTATGCTTGACGCAGCTGTAAGTAATCCTAGGGTTGTTGCTAAGATTTTCTTTTTCATTGTTTCTCCTCAATTTCTAATTGTTTTTTATTTACTCAAAAAACGCAGTTAAAATAACCTATTTTTCTGTTTTATTGCTAAGTAATACACAAAATTGTACTTTTTACACCTTGCGCAATAAGTGACCATTTTGTTATTTAAACAATTTAAAAAATAGTTTAATACTTAGCAAGTGATTTCAACTAGATGTCAGACTTATTGATATTTATCCACTGTCCTGGTGCTAAATTGGCCATAGTAAAGCCGCCTATTGATTCTCTAATTAGTCTTAAGGTTGGATGACCTACAGCTGCTGTCATCCTCCGAACTTGTCTATTTTTACCTTCAGTAATAGTAATTCTAAGCCAAGTTGTAGGTATGTTTTTACGAACTCTAATTGGTGGCTCGCGCGGGGGAAGGTCAAAATCTGCTAGTTTTTGTACTGAACATTTTTTACATTTATGGCCTTTAATTACAGGGCCTGCTTCGAGATCTTTAATGGCCATATTACTTGGATCGCCATCGACTTGAACTAGATAGCTTTTGGTTTTTTCAAATTTAGGATGAAGAACTCTGTCTATGAATTGGCCATCGTCAGACAACAATAATAATCCCTCACTGTCTTTATCTAGACGACCTACAGGATAAACATTTGGTGGTAAATTAAATTCGCTAAGATTTCTTACGCCTGTTTCACTTGTAAATTGGCATAGAACTCCATAAGGTTTATTAAACGCAATATATTTGTACATATAGAACTTATAATTAATGAAGGTGATGATGGCAAAAATTAATATAAAAAAAGAAGAAGTTAATATTCTTTGGAGTGATGACCCTGATGTAGAAAAAAAGAAGAATAATAAACAGGAAAATGAAGGTGAAGTTGTTCCTTCTGATTTCTTACTCGAAATTAGGAGAGAAACGAAAAAAAGAGGGGGCAAAACTGTCAGTGTAATTTTTGGTGAGATGGAGCAGAATAAAAAGTATTTTAAAAAGTTGACTCAAGAACTTAAGAAAAAGTGCGGCACGGGTGGTAGTTTTAAAGGGATATGTATTGAAATTCAAGGAGATTTTATAGATGATATTAAAGCACACCTTGAGTCGATAGGCTTTAAAGTTAAAAAAGTTGGTGGTTAAACTTGGAAATTCGAAAGAAAATATTGCAAAGTCAGTCTCCTGATGAGCTTAACTCTTTTTTAAAAGAGCAAACTCTATACGGAAAAGAAGTGCTTATCTGGCAAACTGGAAATGAGGATAGTCGAATAAAATGTAATGCTTCGCTAAA
>CATLVU010000160.1 GCA_950061135.1 uncultured Oligoflexia bacterium | reverse complement strand
AAGCATTTAAAAGATCGCATTAGAATGCTTATAGGTCGAAACCTAAAAGCTAATCATTATTCAATTGTCAAAGAGCTCCCATGAAATTCACTTAAGAATTTTGTAATACTTTAGAACGTATTTGATAGTTCAGTTGGTCACGGGTGAAAGGCATAATAGTGGAACGATGTTATGCCGTCAATACTTTTTTTTTTCAAAAAAGAAAAAAAATGAAAAATATTTGCTCCCCTAAAATCAAGGGAGCAAATATTGAGATTTACTTAATAAAACCTTCTTACCCAAGTTGCGATATCTTCACCCAGTTTATGCGTAACGCGCTCTAAAACATCACAAGATGACTTAAAGCCGGCACCGAATCCACCGCCACTACTTCTTTTCAGCTCAACATCATCAACAAGAGTATTACCTGCATATAAATAAGCATGAATTGTCATTGATTTATTATGGCCTATAAAAGCATTTCCAGAACTAACAGCATTAATTATATCAACATGCACTCGGTTGCCCTTCCCTTTTGGTAAAACAGCTTTCACTTGTACAAAGTCAACACCCATTTTCTTTCCATGAATTTTTGTGGAATTACTTAACTTCGAATTAAGAGCAGTACACTCAGAAGTAATCTTTTTAGGAATCGCTTCTACATATTTATAATCAATAGAGGCAGGGATATTAACAGCACCACTAATTTTCTCACCAGACCCTGTTGGCTTTGAGAACTTAGGGGCAGAACTACAAGAAACGAAAAACAAAAATACTAAACAGCTCAATAATTTCATAAAACTCCATTTTTAAATGATTATTAAGTAATTAGTATTTATGAGAAATAAATATAATACAATATAAAAACTTTTACCCTTCTTTTAAAGGATGGCCTGCTTTTTCGAGTGAACTTACAACTAATTGCTCAGCATCTTTAATTACTTGAGGATCAAGAGTTTTGGTTTCATCCACAAAAAAAGTTCTAAAAGTAACAGCATTTTTATTCTCTATTGGAAAAACTGTTACAATTTTAGCATCTACAAGTTCTTTAATTTTTAGTTTTTGCAACATCGACACTATTGGTGCTAACTCAGTATCCTTGTCAATCATAACAGTACAATCAAAGCTTGAAGCTGGATACTTTGAGATCGGAGTATACTTAGTCTTATCTTTTTGTTCTCTTGCCCAAAAGTCAGTAACATCAATTACAGCTATTGCTGCATTACCTTTAACTTTAAAGCCTTTTAGAATCAAAGGATGACATGAGAATATTGCCCCTTGAGATTTTCCCATAATTTTTAATTCTTGGTATTCGTAAGGATGCTTTCCAACCCAATCTTTAGGGACAGCAGCACAAGGGAATTTTTGATTTTCTTTTTCAAAACTAAATGGAATTTTGAGGTAGTTCAAAAGTTTTTCTGTCTGATTAACAAGCTTCATAAAAGGCGATTGGTTTTTACAAAAAGTACCTATTAATATCTGGTGGCGCTCAGTAAAAAAACTTTTTTCTCCTGGAAGGTAAGATCTTCCAAATTCAAAAAAGCTAAAATCAGAAAACTGCTTCGCGTTTACTGAGAAAGTTTGTAAAGCATGAGGTATTAATGATGGCCGCATACGATCAGCATCTTTTGATAAAGAATTTATTAGCTCAAGCTCAGTATTCAAAATCGGCCATTTTGCTTTTTCAAGTAAAGACTTTCCAATAAGAGGATAGGTCATTACCTCAAGACAATTATGCATCATTAAAAAGTCTTGTACTTTACGAGTTAAATGTTTTTGAGAGTCCAGTCTTACGGCATGGATATCAAACTGAGGGCTAACGGGATCAATATTATCATACCCAATAATTCTTCCAACCTCTTCAATGATACATGCTTCGTATTCGATGTCTTTAGTGGTTCTAAAACTTGGAATTTTTAATTGAAATGCATTTTTAGATTTTGAGATCTCAAACTCTAAACTTTTAAAGATTGATTCTAACTTTTCATCACTCACATCATGACCTAAAACTGAACGAATTTTATCTCCAGTTATACTTATTTCTAGAGACTGTATTTGAGAGAGATCATTTCCATCATACTCAGCTTTACCTATTATTTTTGCATTAGGATTGATTTTCAAAATAAGTTCAAGAGTTCTCAATAGTGTTCTGTAACATTGTAAAGAATCTAAACTTTTTTCATATCGCTGAGATGAGTCAGTTCGAAGTCCAAGCCTTGTCGATGTCGTTCTGACTTCTTCTGCTTGCCAATTAGCGACCTCAATAAAGATTTTAGACGTTTTATCAGTAACACCACTATTTAACCCCCCCATAATTCCAGCTAGGACCAATGGTTTTTCTGAATCGCAAATAACTGTATCTATTGGTACAAGTTTTCTATCAAGCTCATCTAGAGTTTTGAAAGTTTCATCAGAGCCCACGCGCTTGATATGAATAGTATTATCTTTTATTTGATCTCGATCAAAAATATGAAGAGGAATTCCAAGCTCTAACATCACATAATTAGATATATCAACAATATTATTTATAGAGCGTAGGCCACAAGCTTCAATTTTAGAAATAAGCCACGAGGGAGACGGTCCAACTTCTATACCATCAATAGATAGTCCCCAGTAGGCCTTACAACTTGAGTCTTTTTCCACCTTTGGAACGATTGGAGAAGCCTCATTGGAAAACTTTGCTTCTAAAGACTTTTCCCATTCTTTTGTATAAGGATTTTTTAATGCTGTCTCATAGGCAGCTGCAAACTCACGAGCAATTCCCAAATGCCCCCAAAGATCTGGTCGATGAGTAAGAGATTTATTATCGACATCTAATATAGTATCTGCTTCAACATTTAAATACTCTGTCATAAATTGCCCTATCGGAGCATTATCAGGTAATTCCATTAGCCCACTTGAGCCTTCCCCCAGTCCAAGCTCAACTTCAGAGCAAAGCATTCCCTCACTGAGATATCCACGTATTTTTTTAGGCTCTAAAGTTAGACCGTTTGGAAGAGTCACTCCTAAAGGTGCGTATGGAATTTTGAGACCTTCTCGAACATTAGGAGCACCACAAACAACTTCCTTAGTCTTTCCTGCTTCATATTCAAATGTGACCAAGTTTAGCTTGTCTGCTTCAGGGTGCTTCGTAATCGATTTAATCTGAGCAACTCTGATCATTTCGAGGTGTTGATTATGCTTTGTCACATCTTCTACCTCTGCAGTAGTCATAGTAAATGCATTGGCCAAATCATCAGTGTCAATTTGAGGCAAGTTTACAAATTCTTTTATCCAATTTATTGAAATTAACATTATTTAGTTCCTTAGAGTGATGCAAATTGTTTATTAAATCGAAGATCCCCGGAATGAAGATGACGAATATCTTCAATTCCATACTTAACCATTACAAGCCGATCTAGTCCTAATCCAAATGCAAAGCCATTATACTTTTCAGGATCAATTCCTCCAGCTTTTAGGACGTTTGGATGAACCATTCCGCAAGGTAGAAGCTCAAGCCAGCCAGAGTGCTTAGACTCTCCCTTTCCAGGTTTTTTCCAACGAATATCAAGCTCAAAACCTGGCTCAACAAAAGGAAAGTATCCAGGTCGTAACCTGATCTCCATATCTTTTTTAAAAATTTCTTTTAAAAGAGTCTTCATAAAATAAATCAGATTACCAACTGTAATGTTCTCACCAATCATCATTCCCTCAAGCTGATGAAAGCACATTTCATGAGTTGCATCCGTTCTCTCACACCTAAAAACTTTTCCTGGTCCAACAAACTTAAATGGTGGCTTACGCGACTCCATCCCCCGAACCTGAATTGTAGACGTATGAGTTCGAAGAAGGTGCTCTTTATCTTTAAACCAAAAGGTATCTTGCATATCTCTTGCAGGATGAGTTTCAGGAATATTAAGGGCCCCGAAATTATGCCAATCGTCTTCAATATGGGGACCATCTAAAATTTCAAACCCCATGGACTGAAAAATATCTTCTACTTCACGTTGAATTTGGTATACAGGATGAATTCCTCCTGACTTAAGCCCTTTGTCAAACAAAGATTCTCTTCGAGTTATATCAATTCTGTTTTTTTCTAGTTTTTTGTTTATTTCTAAAAGCTCTATCTCATCTAATTTTTTGGCCACTTCTTTTTCAATTTTCTGTTTTATCTCGTTCGACTTTGGCCCAATTTGTGCTCGATGCTCAGGTGTTGCATCCTTTAAGGATTTTAGAATCTCTGATAATGAGCCTTTCTTCCCGAGGTAATTAGCTTTTAGTCCTAAAACATCTGCTTGCTTAGAACAAGTTTCTAATTCTTTTGTAAAAGACTCGAACAGTGCATTAATCTTAT
>CATLVU010000159.1 GCA_950061135.1 uncultured Oligoflexia bacterium | reverse complement strand
GTCTATGCTTTCGCGGCTAGTTCTGTCGTTTTAATATTAAGCTCTATGCCCCATGGCTCTGATCATATAAAAGAGGTTTTGGTCGGCAAGATCTTATGGGTAACTAAATTTGATCTGATTAAATCTGCAGTGATTTACAGTGTCGTTGGAATTTTATTTTATGTATTTAGGGAAAAGTTTTGGTCCTTATCATGTAATGAAAAAATAGAGCGATCTTTTTTTTGGGACTTTTTGTTCTATACACTTTTTGGACTTGTGATTACAACCTCAGTAAGTACAGCTGGTATTCTTTTAGTATTTTCTTTACTTGTGATTCCTGCGCTTATTGGTAGTCTGTTTGCTCAAAATATTAAGGGACAGCTTCTTATAGGTTTTCTTTTTGGATTGTTTTTTTCTATTATTGGGATTGTACTGAGCTATTATCTAGATTTGCCTGCAGGGGCATTGTTAGTTGCCATATTAACATTTACAGCATTGGCCCTTGTTCCATTAAAGCTTAGTATCAAGGCTTAGTGTACATTCAATAAAATGAGTCTTTGGTCTTGCGAGCCATTTTAGATAATGTCGAGCACAAACAAATTCTTCTTTGTACTCTAGGATACCTCGGCTATCTAGATTTAAGCTATATTGTCCTTCGTGAATAATTTGAGGATATTCACATAGAAACATCGGAGTTGGTTCAGGTATATACATTTTCTTTGTAATATTTAATAGGCCATCTTGCTGGAATTTCATTTTCTCGTTGTTCTCTATTCGAATAATTCTTGGAAACTCTTCTGCTGGATGGTTGAGTACATATCTATTCTCTTCTAAGTGTTCTAAAGTACATTGTTCTATCGCCCAAGAGGGAATATTAACTAGAATAAGTATTAATGCAAATATCGTTTTCATACTTAAATCTTAGCTCGAGTTTAGATTTTAAAAAAGATGTTTGGAGAAAATTATAGTGGCCGTCTAATTTTTATACTTTTCCCAAAATTTAGTAAAAGTTTGAATGAGGCAATCTGTTAAAATTGGTTTTAGGGGTTCTGATAAGTCACGAATTAATTCTCTTTTGGACTCATCCATATAAATATCGCGTTTAATTTCAATTTGAATATTATTGACCTCGGGGATCGTTGTTATATACTTCGTAATATGACCTCCGATATAAGGATCATTGATTTTAACTTGTGAGTAATGTTTTTCAAGAAGGTGTTTTACTGTTTCAATAAAGCTAGATTCACATGTATCGCCAAAATCATCACTCAAGCAAAAATCAGGGCGATGGGCCTTTTGGTTTGGGTTCTGTTGGTAATGGTATTCAGTTGGGGTAGAGGGCATACTATGAAGATCTATGAATGATGCAATTTTCATTTTGTATTTTAACTCATTAATCATTGCGGTCATAACTTCATAATAAGGGGCATAATATGTTTGAATTAGTTTCTCTTCTGTATTCTTATCAGGCCGTTTTAAAACAATTTTTTCTCCATGAGAGTTTTTCTCCCAGTTTAGAAAACATTTATCCCGACTTCTATTTAGATCGATAGCAGTTCTAATAATATTAGATTTTATTACCGCAATCCCATTTTGATTAAGTTTTTCAATATCTACTAGATGGTGCACGCCATAATCTACGTCACGTGCAATTAGCACTGGGTCATTTATTAAATATTCTTTAAACTCTTCGGGTAAAATTTCCCCTGAGTGTGGAATAGATAGAACACCAATAATTGGAACATGGGGAGAGTATAATTCAAATATTGCAGGTTTATTATCTAATGACATATGTAAAAAATACCATGGCCCTTCAAGCTTGTCTAAAAGCAATTATAAGATTATTATCCTCAGCTTTATAAGGTTAATAAATGAAGTTTCCAGGTAGAAGAAAAACCAAACACTATTTTCCCGTTACAGAAAAAGGGAGAACCGCCCTTAGTGCGTTCAATACTTCAGAATCTAATGTTTATATTGTCGGAATTGATCAATTATTAGTTGATATTGAAATTGAAGTTAGCGATGATTTTCTTGATAAGTATGACTTTAATAAAGGCGAGTCATTTATAATTGATGATGCTTTATGTGAAGAAGTTTATGCTTATGCAAAAGAACATAAAATGATTAGAGGTGAATTCCCAGGGGGCGCTGTTGGAAATACCCTACATAACTTTTCTATTTTATCTGAAAGTCCTTGTTTTGCATTAGGAGCGATTAAGAAAAATATTGAAGTTGGTGATTATGCTTTTGGTTATATCAGTAACACTCATTCACTAGTTAACTTAAGTCATTTACATCCATGTACTAATCATATGGGACGAGCATTATGTTTTATAACTCCAGATTGTGAGAGAACTTTTGCTATCAGCAAAGGTTGTATGAATGATTTAGGCCCAGAAGATATTTCCGAGGAGCTTATCTCTGGTGCTGGGGCTTTATTAATTTCAGCATACGCACTAAGATCAGAAACAGACCCTATCTGCTCTGCCACGATTAGGGCATGTGAATATGCTAAAAAACATAATATTCCAGTTGTGATGTCAATGGGAACTAGTTCTCTTGTTAAAGAAAAACGAGAATTCTTATTAGATTTTGCTGAAAAATATATTTCTGTTCTAGCGATGAACCAAGATGAAGCGCAAGCATTAACAGGAGAAGAGGATGCCCTTTTAGCTTCTGATTATATTTTAAATTATGTTGATATGGCGTTAGTAACCGTAGGGAAAAAAGGTCTTTATTTGTCTGCTTATACTGAAGATAGTATTAAAAGAGAGACTCAAGAGCCTTTAGTTACAAAATCAATCGTTAATTATAATCAATATGAATACAGTAGGGCCGTAAGAAAAAGTGATTGCCAAAATCCAATCAAAATATACACGCATATTAGTCCTTTTAATGGTGGACCTTTGGCCATCAAAAATACAAATGGTGCAGGAGATGCTGCGCTTTCAGCATTACTTCATGATTTAACTGCAAATCTTCACCACAGACATTTTGTTCCTAATTCACCAAAACATGATTCCGATTATCTGACCTATTCTTCAATTTCCCAAATTAGTAAATATGCCAATAGGGTTAGTTTCGAAGTATTAAGTCAGAATTCTCCACGACTTTTTAAGCCATTACCTGATAGAGAGGACTCATTAGAGGACGGGTATTGGAGTCAGTAAGCACAAATAAAAGCTCAATCGCTCTTTTAAACGAGTATAAAGGAAATATTTTTGAGTTTTTAGTGGCGCAGTCACTGGCAAGATCATTTAATATAGAGTCTAAGTTTTTACAATCTATTACTTCAGAGTTTTTCACTATTCTCGATCAACAGCAAAGATTTATTAAAAAAAATTACCCAGAGCTTTATAGGAACCTTCCAGACTGGGCCAATACTTTGGCACAGTCGTTCATACGGCATAAAGATTGTGACTTTGAAGATGTCGTTTTAATAGGTAAGGTGGCAACTAGCTTAACAGAAGAGTTTGGATCGGCAGATATCCTTTTGAAAGGAAATAGGCCTGAAAACCTCTCTATTAAATTGGCAAAGAAAAATAGCTACATCAATTCAAAGAGTAGTGGAATTAAGTCATTTATTAGTAAGTATTTTGGAGCTCAGTTTCAGTCAGAGCAAGATACACTGACCGCCTGTTTTGAAAAAGAGTTTCAGCTTTTTTCTTTAAACTTACACCAATATTTTGAGTTAACCCCAGAAGATAATTTCAAAAACTGGGATAAGAATAATTTCCCTAATCTTCCTGGGGATCTGGCGCAAGATGCTAAAATTTATTACCAGCAATTTATGATTAATGTAAATCAAGTGATCTTTAATTTACTATCTGAAATTCAACAAAGGTCGTTTGCTGATTTTTCTCAGGGCCTACTACATCTTTGTGGTGTTCAGCAAATGTCCGTATTGCAATTGATTTACTTATATAATGGAAGTGATGGATCTGCTTTAATTTTAGAGAATGATAATTTTATTTTCGACCCCCAAAAAACAAAATTAACACTTAAAAATAGTAGTATTCTTATCGAAAGTAATAACGTTTCTTTACAAATTAGGCTCAAAGCAATGAATACTTTTACATCACCTGCTTATAAAGTTAATTGTGCTTATAAGTTTAGGCAACTTGATCAAGTTTGATTTGTTCTTTACTTTGCTCAGAGATGGGCGTTTCGTTATCATCGACGATTTTTTTTATGTCTAAGTCTAAATCATTTTTTATAACAATCTTAGTACAAATATTTATCCATTGAAAAATTTCATTTGAATTAATAATAATCGTTCTTTGGTTATCCATTGCTTCAAACTCAATTGCCTTTTTTACAATTTTTAACGTGCTTGAGCTAAGATTCTTTTCAGGGAAATTAAATAATAAAAAATGCTGTGGAGAGAAGATGCTTTTAGGGATGGAAAAA
>CATLVU010000158.1 GCA_950061135.1 uncultured Oligoflexia bacterium | reverse complement strand
TAAGAGCATATACTGAAACAAGTTTAACCACGGCAATCGCGAACGGAAGTGGTAACAATATTAAACTAACTCAATTGTTTAATAATGCTGACTTTTATTTACCTGACGAGACGACTCGAAACAATTCTCCAGAGATATGGGATAGTAACTCTAACTTTGAAGAACTTAAGTTTTCAAATGCTTTATTACAACTTAGCCCTCAGTTCTCAGGAAGCGCAATACCAAATTTTCATGTTGGAAACTCTTTTGAGCCATTACAAATTTCAAATGCTGAAGATTGGAGACTTATAGCCAATAATACAAATCTTTATAACAAAACAATTGAGCTAGTTTCTAATATCAGCTTTAATAATAGTTCAAGTGAGTTTGTATCAATTGGAGCACCGAGTTTCCCATTTATAGGAGAAATTATTCCTAATGGTCACTCTCTATCAAATATTGTTATGGATGGTAGCCTTGGACAAAATGGAATTTTCGGATCTTTAGGAAGTTATGATAGTTCAAATCAGCAAAAAGCATTAATAGGAAGTCTACATGATCCATTAAAAATCTATGAAGTAAGCCTTAATAATGCCACAGCAAATTCAGGAATCGTCGCCGGTGTTATAAATGATGCCAATATGACTGTAAGAGTTGAACAAGCGAGTATACAATCAAGTAATACTGTGAATGCAATTGGAGGATTAGCTGGGCAAGTTTCTGACCGTGCACAAATTCTTGAATCGTCATTTTCTGGAAATATCAATACCCCAAGTGCAACTGCAGTAGGTGCATTTGTTGGACAAGTAGATTCACCTGCATCTACTCGAAGTTTTGAATTAAAATTTTCTAAGGCCCGTTTAGATCAATTTGTAAACGCTGGAAACTTTGATGGCTCTTCAAACGATGGTATTTTAAACTTCTTTGTAGGAAAAGTTACAACTCAAGACTCTGTTAATGTCAAACAAAACTATGTTAGTTTTAATCCTACGGTTGCTAATACATCATATAGTTTTTATGAAGGTCCATCACAAGTCGATTTTATCTTTAATGTAATTAATTTAAGAGAAAATGAACGAGGACTACTTCCTCTGAACTTTTCCAACAACTTAACCATTTCAAATAATACGAATCTTGATGATTTAATGAGCTCAAACCAGTTTTTCTTTAACAATGCAAAAGAATTTGATTTTTACGAGGACGAATTTGATAATGGGAATACAAGAGTTGGCGTGAACCTTTACTGGGAATATGACAATCAATGTGATTCAGACACTTGTAACTAAATAATTTTTCTTAGGCCCTTAAACAGGGCCTATTTTTTTGCCCAATTTTTATGCTATTTTTATCCCCCATTAACTAAAAGCCTCCTATAAATATTGGAAACTACGTACTCTCCTATTTTCTAATATAATTTAAATCTAAGAGTTAAATTGTTTTAACCGAAAGGTGCTAAGTGAAAACATTAAATAGTATTATTCTTTTATTTATTAGTATCTACTTTGTTTCTTGTGCTCAAGAAGCTCCTAAGACTAAAGCTAAAATCAGTATAGGAGCAATAAGCGGAGACAGTTTTTCTGGTGGCTTATACATAATAGGCCATAAAGTTCCCTCCAAAGATCTTAAAGATGATTTTCATCCAGACGAGAGAGTTTTTTTAACCCGAATCACTGGTGAGTCATTTGAAAAAGAGTTACCAAATGGTTTTTGGGAGTTTGGAGCATTTGGTTGGAAAGGTAATTCCCGAATGACGGGAATGCTAAAGTGCTTTATTACTCCTAGAGTTTTAGAATTAAATGGTGAAGAAGTTGATGTCACACTTTCTCTTTCTGAGGCAGGATGTAATGAAGATTTATTTGGAGACCCTGAAACAAAAATAGCTCAAACATCTCAACCAAAAAAATTAGCTTTTAAAAGTTGCGCCATCGTTGGAGAACTAGCTGAAGAAAATGAATGTATTGAAGGTACTGCCAATTCATTTAAATTTGAGTTTTACGATGTAAACTTTGCTCACCCTGAAGAAATGCATGTTCAGAGACAAAACCCTTTTTTAACTAAAAGGTGTTATACAAAAGATAGTATAACGGATTTATCTTTTCCGGCTTTTAGAGGTTTTCCAATTGGTGTAAAATCTTATACCGACTCTAATTGTTCTCAAAATGAGCGTTATACATTACTCCGTCATGGTTTTGAAAATAGATATGCCAACAATATAGATCGGGTTCATATTTTAGATGATCGAATTAATATCTTAGTTCCATCAGATGTCTGCGCTGACCCAAGTACGATCCATTCAGCAACAATATTACCTAAGAATGATGCTACCGCTGTAACTGCACAGTTCATCTGTAATAAATCTCAGTTTCAATCAATGAGTTCTTCTGGAACATATGTTCTAGCAAGAGATATTGATTTTAAAGGTGATAATCAAACTATAACTGATAATTTCACAGGAATGCTTCTTGGAAACAATAAAAAGTTATTTAATTTTAGTCGTCCTTTATTCAACCGACTATCCGCGGGCACACACATATCAAACTTAAGTCTTTCTCAAGCTCAAATCTCAAACCAAGATCAAACACTTGGAGCCTTAGCAAGTTTTTTATCTCAAGACACTAGCTCTACTCAAATAACACTCAAAAACATTAATCTGAATAACATTAACATTTCTAACGAGACTGGAAGTGATACTGTTTATACTGGAGGACTAGTAGGTCAAGTAGAATCAACTTCAACGGGTTTTATTGAAATAACAGGTATCGATATTAATGATGTAAATATAAGCTCAACAAGGTATTACACAGGTGCTCTCGCAGGAAAAGCTAAAGGCTATCAACAAAATAATTTTTTAATAGAAGATGTATCTGTATCAAGAGCAAATATTACGGCCCAAGGTTATTCAGGAGGAGTTGTTGGAGATTTTGAAAAAGCGGCATTCAATAATGGTTCTTTTGAGGGAACTGTTAAAGGACAGACCTATATTGGTGGACTCGCTGGTAGAGGTACAAATGTCGTTATAAATGAATTTAAATCAATCATTTCAGTTAATGCCAACCTTGGATGTCAATACGTAGGTGGAGTCACTGGTAATTATCTATATAACTCTGATCATGACGGCTTTATCAGCAATTCTCTTGTTGATATGAAATTACTTCAAAATGATTCAACTGATGGAAACACTTTATGTAAATATGTCGGTGGAGTTTCAGGTAAAATATCAGATGGAAATACGATTTCAAAACAATTAAATATCATCAATACTAAAGTTAAAATCAACTCAGACTACTCAACGGCTGATGTCAATAACACTTCCTTAAAAAATGAGTACTATGGTGGTATTGCCGGAGAATTTAGCAATAATAACTCCAGTGCGAATCTTAGTAATTTAATAATAGACTTTGATTTGCAAGGTTCTGACGGAAAATTCAGAGGTGCCTTGTTTGGAAAAACAGGCTGCGCGGGCGCTTGTGATCTAGATGAACTCACTCACTCCATCGCTATTGTAAACCTTAGAAAAGAAGCTGATGAACTATCAAATGGAGATTTAATTGGAGAAAATAATACTCTTGCTCTTGATCAAGTTCTTGTTTATTCAAAAAACATACAAGCAGTTGATCAATTAATAGGCTCTCCTACTTCTGGAAACTTTTCTATTTCAGGTGCTAAAGTCAATAATATAAAGCAGTTTAAACCAAATCAAAGTTTTATCACGAAACCAACAAGTCCGACTGACTCTCCTATTTGGAATAGTGGAGATCTACAATTTGAACGCGCTTTATTTGCTTTAAGTGGAAGTACAACCCTCCCATCAGGAATACCATTTTACAAAATTGGGAACTCATTTGAACCGCTCGAAATACGAAGTACCACTCAATGGAATTTATTAGCTGATAAACAATTTTTACTCTCAAAGTCTTTAAAGCTAATGAATGATTTGGATTTTTCTGGTATTCAATTTAAACCACTTGGAGACGGACCGAATGTTAATCCATTAATGTTCACAGGAAGACTCATTCCAAATAGCAAAAAGCTTAGAAATATCTATTTTCAAATAAATGATAATTATACAGCACTTGGTGTTGTTAGAAATGCAGGTGTTTTTAATGGCCCAAAAGCTCAAATCGGATCAAGTCAAGACCCCTTAATTGTTGAAGGATTAGAGTTTGACCTAAATGGACAGCCCGCAACAGCAATCGGATCAGTTGCTGGTACAGTATCAAAAGCAGATATACACGCAAGAGTCTATCAAGCAAATATTCACAATGCAGGTACAGGCTCAGGAAGTATTGGTGGTCTTGTAGGCTATATTGAACAAGAAGCACATATTGCAGACTCTGAATTTAATGGAAGCATAGATGTTACTAATGCGAATAGTGTTGGAGGACTTATTGGATCAATGAGCGGTGATAACTTAAACTTTCTAGACATTCATTCATCGAAAGTTTCTACTAGCAGACTACAAGGTAACTCTACTACTACCG
>CATLVU010000157.1 GCA_950061135.1 uncultured Oligoflexia bacterium | reverse complement strand
AAAGCTGCCGACCCTGAACTTAAAAAATCTTACGAAGAACTTTTAGAAGACTTTGCAAAACTTCGTGGTGGAAAATTATTTTATAATTATCTTGGAACTGGAATTGGAAATGGCGCTTTAGTTGAGTTAGCAGATGGAAGTGTTAAATATGATTTTATAACAGGTATTGGAGTTCACTTTTTTGGACATTCTCACCCGGGTGTTGTTAATGCTCAAGTTGAAGGTGCATTAACCAATACAACGATGAGTGGAAATCTTCAGCAAAATGTTGATAGCCCTAAACTATTTGATCTTATTTTAAAACATGCCAATGTGAATGGTGCGGGCTTTGATCATATGTTCATGACCTCTTCGGGTGTGATGGCGGCGGAAAATGCTTTAAAGATGGTTTTTCAAAAAAGAAGTCCTGCGAATAGAGTTTTAGCTTTTGAAAAATGTTTTATGGGCCGAACATTAGCAGTTTCTCAAATTACTGATAAAGATGTTTATCGTAACGGTCTGCCTGATACATTGGCGGTAGATTATATTCCATTTTATGATTACAAAGATCACCAAGGCTCAATTGATAAAGCTGTCAGTATGCTAGATAAATATTTTAAAAGACATCCTGGAAAGTATGCTGCATTTTGTATGGAACTGATTCAAGGAGAAGGCGGTTATTGGGTAGGCCAAAGCGATTATTGATATCTGTAAAAAGAATAATGTTTCAATCATTGTTGATGAAGTTCAAACTTTTATGCGTACTAGTTCTTTATTTGCTTTTCAGTATTTCGGTTTAGATAAAGATGTTGATATGGTCAATATTGGTAAAAACTCTCAAGTCTGTGCCACTATTTATCGAGAGGATCATAAGCCGCGTCCAGGTCTAATCTCTCAAACATTTACAAGTTCAGGAAGTGCTATTAATGCCGCTTATTATATGATTAACCATATAGCAGAAGAAGGCTTTTTAGGAGAGAACGGTAAAACGAATCAACTTCATAAACGCTTTTCCGATAACCTTGAAAAAATTGCTGCAAAAATGCCAGATGTACTAGAGGGCCCATGGGGTGTTGGTGGTATGGTTGGTATGAGTGTTTTTAAAGGAGACTTTGAAAAATCTAAAGCCTTTACATTTAAATTATTTGAAAATGGTGTGATGGGATTTATTGCTGGTGCCAATCCTACTCGTGTAAGATTTTTAGTTCCTCTAGGAGCAGTTACAACTGATGATATTGATAATGTTTGTAATATTATAGAGCAAACATTAAGCGAGATGTAATGTTTGTTATACGCCCTATTAAAGAAGATGATTTAGAAGGATTAATGAATCTGCTCACTGATGCAGGTCATGGCCTTACTTCACTTCCAAAAGATGAAAAAATCATTAAAGATAAAATCGTACATTCAGCCCGATCTTTTAAGTACCGTGCTGATAAACCTAATGGTGAAACTTATCTTTTTATTATGGAAGAGTTGTTCACTGGTCGTGTGGTGGGTATTAGCGGGATCATCTCAAAAATTGGTGGTTTTCAGGCCTATTATTTTTATCGACTTGAACAAGAAACAATGAAGTCTGAGATGCTAAAAGTATCAAAAGATATTACTTCTCTTCATTTTGAAAAAATACATGCAGGACCTGCTGAAATATGTTCACTCTTTTTAGACCCGGAATTTAGAAATAGCCAGAATGGAAGATTTTTATCACTAAGTAGATTTCTTTTTATGGCAGAAAACCGTGCTTGCTTTGAAGATCAAGTTATTGCAGAGATGCGAGGTAAAGTAAATGAAGACGGTCGCTCCCCTTTTTGGGATGCTGTTGGTAAAAAATTTATGGATATTGAATTTGTACAGGCTGATTACCTGACGATGAGGTCAAAAGACTTTATTGATGAATTACTTCCAAAATACCCAATCGTAAAAGAACTTTTGCCAGCTGATGCTCAGGAAGTTGTTGGTAAAGTTCATGAATTGACCGAACCAGCTAAAAAAATCTTAGAACAAGAAGGCTTTGAGTTCTCAGGCCTTGTTGGGATTTTTGAGCCAGGCCCTGTATTAAAAGCGCAAACTAATAATGTTCGCGCCCTCAAAGAGAGTAAGGTGTTAAAAATTAAAGCGATAGAAGAATCTGAAATTGATTCACCGGTATTTGTTATCTCCAATTCTGGAGTAAGAGACTTTAAGGCCTGTCTTGGTAAAGCAATAATAGAACAAGATGAAGTTACTATCAGTGCTGTGACTGCGACCGCTTTAAAGCTCAAGCTTGGTGAGAATATTCGCCTAGTTACTCTCAAAAAATGAAATTTTTTATTTTAATACTTTTTAGCATATCTTCTTTTGTCTATGCCGAAGTATACTTGAAAACTTGTACTGATTCTCAACAAGAAGCAATGCAAGTAAAACAAAAGTTAAATTTTATTTTTCATCCTAATGATAAACTAAAAATTTCTGAAAATTGTCTTGAGCTTTTCACTAATAAGAAGCGCTTTGTACTTTATCAGAATTATTTAAAAAGTGAGTATCCCTCATTAAGTTTACAAATCATTAGTAACGAAAGTAATCAATACTGTAATATAAAAATCTTTGTAGAAGATACTCTGAAACAAGATCTTTACACAACGAATCTAAAAAAGATAAATGCCAAAGATGTTAACAAAAATATTAGACAGACTATAGCATTGAAGAATTTAGAAAAGAAGGAAGCTAGCTTTGTTATTGATAATCAGAAAATCTTTTATACCTGTGAGCTAAAAACGGATGGTGCAATTATTAATATTAGAAGTAACGAATTTCAAACGAGTCAAAAAGTTTTAATAAATCAAAAAAGTTATCTTTTTAGTTTAATAAAATATCATCAAGAAAATAAATATCAATTTACACTTCCTGGTGATTTGAAAATTCAGAATAAGCAAGGCAGAAAAAATAAAAAAGTCTCAATTCTTTATTTGGGCTACTGAGCATTGGCCCATTCAGTACAGAACTCAGTGCTACCTTCACTTGAACATTGCAGGCCTGGTAATTGCCCAGCGCGAATTTCCCAAACAGATGCAAAGTCCCATTGATCATACGGTGCATTCGTTGAATTGCCTTGTAAGCTTGCAAGCGTTACCCCTGTCCCTCCTTGTGTTCCATCACATGCACCAACGCCAGTACATGTTCCATCTGAATTATAATAATTATTTGTGAGTACAGGAACAGCAGTATTATAACCAATAAAGTAATCACTCTCGTGAGTAGACCCTGTAATATTAGAACTTGCACTTATATTATTTATAAAACTTGGGTCGTTATAACCACTAGCAGCTGAAGAAATATACCCCACAAATCCACCAACATATCTTATCCCATCATCTCCATCGACAGTACTTACGTTCGTATAGTTATTTTGATAATTAATATTCGCATATGCATAATGATACCCCACAAAGCCTCCTAGTCCATTTGCAGGAGTTGCCGTATTAAAATTTGAGGTATCAAGAATAACGTTTGTATAGTTGTCTTCAATATTAATAGTTCCTTGAAAGTTAGTTGTATAGTTCAACGTTCTTGCTATAAAACCACCCCAATGACTTGCATTACCTTCAGTGTGACGTTCAATCGTTCCTGAACTAACAAAGTTTCTTTTTACATTCACTTCATCGGTAGAGTTACTTGCTGTACCATTCACACTTAGAGATTCAATAAATCCGCCGACATAACTTTTACTTTTTAAAGTTGTAAATTGAGTAAAGTTATCTTCAATATTAAGTTGAGTACCATTGTTTTTTGTATGTACATATCGAATAAAGCCGGCACTTACATATTCATCTGCAAGGCCATCATTATAATCTTCAATCGAAGTTGTTTTTACATAATTTCTTTTAATGTCACATTTCTCATCATCTGGAATTGAGAAGTCAAAACAATGAACATCAGCAATAAAGCCTGCAATGGAATTTCTTCCTTTAATAGACTCATTATCTACATAGGAGTCAGTCACATCACCTTCTCCTTCAATTGAGCCACCAAAGCCTCCGACCTCTGTACCATTCGAATTAATATCTCCTGTAGAATAGCTCGTTGTGATTTTTCCAGTTCCAGTGATGCGTCCAAAAAAGCCGCCGTGATCGTATCCACCAATATTATTTGTTACATCCCCTGTTGAGCTTGAGTCTGAGATAATCGAATATGCACCTAAGGTACCAATGAATCCACCGCAGTACCTATTTGAACATTCTACGTTTCCAGTAGCAGAAGAATTACTAATATTTATAGTATTTTCTGCATCATCAATATTGGCCAAAACATAACCTATAAAACCTCCCACATTAGAAGCACCGTTAACATTTAGATTTGTTGAACAATTTGTTATCTGGTGCCCACCATCAATTGCCCTTCCGATAAATCCACCAACTTGTGAAGCATCTGTATCTGTTTCAAGGGTAATACCTGAGGCATAAACATGTGAATTAGTTAACTGGTTGAACAATGTCGATTTTCCGGCATTT
>CATLVU010000156.1 GCA_950061135.1 uncultured Oligoflexia bacterium | reverse complement strand
CATCCATTCAATATATCCTCTAAGAATACTGGATTCAGACGAGTCTGGATGCATTTTCTCAAGCCTTGAAAGCTGTTTAAGAACTTCTCCTTCAACTTCTTCAGGCATTTGCTTTGCTTGTACCTTATCTTTTAACTCGGAAAATTCATCTTGAGGTTTATCATCCCCAAGCTCAGATTTCATCTGCTTGATTTGCTCTCTTAAAAAATATTCTTTTTGAGTTTTTGAAATTTCACTATTAGTACTTGATTGAATTTTTTCTTGATAAGCAAGAATTTGAATTTCATTCAGTAATATATCATTAATTTTCTGTAATCGTTCTTTCGAATCGAATAGCTCAAGTAGTTCTTGGGCCTGCTCAACTTTAAGGTTTAAGTTAGATGCCACTAAATCAGCTAGTCGACTTGGATTATGTATATCTTCTAATACCATTAGAATATCTGGCGATAGAACTTTACCCTTGTTGATCACAAGTTCAAGGTTTTCTCGAACGCTTCGCATCAACGCTTCGCAAACTTGTTCCTCATCATTGACTATAGGATGATCAACTTTTTGTAATTTTACTTGATAAAAAGGGTCAGTGCTTTGAAAACTTGTAATCCTTGCTTTTGTTAAGCCTTGGATTAAGATTTTTAATCTTCCATCTGGTAGCTTTCTCATTCGCATTATCATTGCAACTGTTCCAAGATCAAAAATATCCTGAGGGCCTGGCTGCTCTGCATGAATGTCTTTTTGACTCGCGAGTAAGATTAATCTGTCCGTGTTGTTCAACGCTTCTTCTACTGCTAGGATTGACGACTCTCTTCCGATATATAACGGTAAAATCATAAATGGATAGACGACTATATCTCTTATTGGCAGGAGAGGGAGTGTTTCTTTAAATTCAATGCTTTCACCCTCGTAGTTTGTCACCATATCAAGTTCCTCCAAATTTTTGAACTCTTGCTTCAAATGTTTTGCATAAAACTCTTCGGGACAAGAAATCATTTCTTAAGACTTTTTTTTGGAAAACTAGAAAAAGTATCAGTTAAGTTATATTGTCTATATAAAGATTTCGCACAGATAGGATACTAGAGCGAGTTTGAAATACTTAAGTGAATAAGTAAGGAATAATAAATATGGAAATAAATGCTATCGTATTAGCAGCAGGCAAAGGCTCAAGACTAAAAGTCGCAACGCCTAAGCCTTTATGTACTGTTTTAAATAAACCATTGATTGATTATACTGTTGAACTTTTAAAGGAAACATCAAAAAAAATTGATAAAAAAATCAATACTACATTTGTTCTAGGTCACGATAAAGAAAGCATCTTAGCTCATTTGGAATCAACAACAAAAAACTTTGCAATAGCTTATCAAGAAGAGCAGTTAGGTACAGGCCATGCTGTAAAAATTTGCTTTGATCAAATAGAAACATTGAAAGATTCAGAATATACTTTTGTTTTATGTGCAGACACTCCTTTGATTTCTTCAGAATCTCTCAACATACTTTACTCTTCAATAAGTGAAAAAGGTGTAGATGCAGTTTGTGCAAGCTTTAATGCTGCCAACCCAACTGGTTATGGGCGCATAATAAAGATGAAAACAGGCTTTCAAATCATTGAAGAAAAAGATGCAACAAATGAACAAAGAACAGTTAGAGAAGTTAATTCAGGTGTCTACATCTTTAAGACAAGTTACCTTGTAAATCATATAAGTGATTTAAAAAATAATAATAGCTCTAATGAATTTTATCTCACAGACCTTTTTCAAGAAAATCAAAAAGTGATTGCTAAATTATTTGAAGACTCTCAGGAGTTTCTAGGGATTAATGATATGGCTCAGCTATCAGAAGCAGAAAACTTAATTAATCGAAAAAAAATATATGACTTACAAAAAAATGGGGTGAGGTTTATTTTACCCGAAACAGTTTATCTTGGTGGAAATATTGAAATAGGTACTGGTTCAGTAATTTATCCAAACGTAACCTTAGAAGAAGATGTCACAATAGAGAGCAATGTCAAAATTGAAGCTGGGTGTACAATAAAGAATTCAAAGATTAAATCAAATAGTATTATTAAGGCATCAAGTTATATTGAAAAATCAATAATTGGGGAAAACTGCAAAGTCGGCCCCATGGCACATCTCAGACCTGAAACTGTTTTAGAAAACGATTGCAGAGTTGGAAACTTTGTTGAAATTAAAAAGTCGACATTTAAGCAAGGCTCAAAAGCTTCGCATCTAAGTTATATTGGAGATGCTCAAATTGGAGAAAAGTCTAACCTTGGTTGTGGTTTTATTACTTGTAATTATGATGGAGCAGATAAACATAAAACGATAATTGGTAAAAATTGTTTTATTGGAAGTGATACGCAACTTATTGCTCCGATAACTTTAGGAGATGAAGTATACATCGCTTCGGGTTCAACTATAAATAAAAGTCTTCCAACTGGAGCTTTTGGTATCGCAAGATCAAGGCAGCAAACAAAAGAAGGCCAAGCTAAAAAGTTTATCAAAACAAAAGAGAAATAATATGTGTGGAATAATGGGATATGCGGGGAGTTTAAACTCTCAGAAAATTATATTAACTGGTTTATCTAGACTTGAATACAGAGGTTATGATTCAGCAGGAATTAGTTATCAAGAAAATGGATCATTGCAATTAGTAAAGAAAGAAGGAAAGCTGGTTAACCTTGAGAATGCAATTTCTAAAATAAAAATCAAGAGTAGAATTGGAATAGGCCATACTCGTTGGGCAACTCATGGCAAAGTTAATGATACTAATGCTCACCCTCATCAAAATGAAGAGTTTTCTATAGTGCACAATGGGATTATTGAAAATGCGAATCAGCTCAGGGAGTTTTTACAAACAAATGGCCATAAATTTAAGTCAGAAACAGACTCGGAAGTATTTTTAGAACTATTGAGTTATCATTATAAACAGAATCAGAATATTCAAAGCTCAATCTTTAAAGCGTACAATGAGATTGAAGGAAACTCGGCTTTTGTTATTATGCAAAAAGATAGTCACAAGCTTTATGCAATAAAGAGGTCAGCTCCAATTGTATGCGGGTTAAAACAAAATGAAAAAGAGGTTTTTGTATCCTCGGATCCTTACGCCCTAATGGGACAAGTTGATAATCTGTATTTCCCTGAAGATGGCGTTTTAATTGTAGCAGATTATTTATCTTCAAAAAGATTAATATTTTTAGAAGAAAATGAAACTCCATCTAGTCGATTCAAACTTCAGAAAAAAGAACTTAATGAAGAAATAATCAGTAAAGGTAATTTTGATCATTTTATGCATAAAGAGATTCATGAACAACCGCTGTTAGTTAGTTCTTTGGTCGAACATTTTAAAAAAGACTATAAGGATATACCAGACGATCTATTTAAAGGGGTTCGAGTTGTTCATCTTGTATCTTGTGGTACAGCTCTCTATGCAGGAATGGTTATAAAAAACTTTATTGAAGCAAGATCAGATGTAAAGGTTCTATGGGACTTTGCTTCTGAGTTTAGATATAAGAATCATCGCTTTTCAACAGAAGAGGTTGCACTTTTTATTAGTCAATCAGGAGAAACGGCAGACACACTTGCTTGTCAGGAAATTTGTAAAGAGCACGGCTTAAAAACTTACTCTATTGTTAACGTAGAGGGGTCAACACTTTTTAGAAATTGTGATTATAACTTTTTAAGTTACGCAGGAACAGAAATAGGAGTAGCAAGCACTAAAGCTTTTACTCAACAAGTTTTAGTAGGTCATTTTTTAACCTTACTTTTCTTAAGACAACTTGATTATGAAAAAGTTGCTCTAGATTTTAAAAAGTTAGCATCTGCAATGAATAAAATTTTAGATGAAGAAGATAAAATTAAGCAGGTTGCTCAAAAAATTTATAATTATAAAGGATTTATTTTTACAGGAAGAGGTATTCAGTTCCCTATAGCTTTAGAAGGAGCTTTGAAACTGAAAGAAATCGCTTATGTTCACGCAGAAGGCTATGCCGCGGGAGAGTTAAAGCATGGACCGATTGCTCTTATTGATGAAAATATGGTGAACATTGCAATCATTACTCCAGATCTATATAAGAAAACATATTCAAATGCCCAAGAAGTGAAGGCACGAAAGGGGAAAATGGTTGTCATTGGTGATGAGAGTAACAAGGAGTTAGAAGAATTAGCAGACTATTTTATTGGCCTTGAACTTACAGAAGACCTAAAAGTTTTTGAGCCGCTTGTTACAAATCTCGTTTTACAATTATTAAGTTACAATATAGCTAAGCTGAAAGGAACAGATATTGATAAGCCAAGAAATCTTGCCAAATCTGTCACAGTTGAATAATGGATATTTCAACCTTAAATGAACCACAATTAGCAGCAGTTAAGCATACTACAGGGCCATTAATGATTCTTGCAGGCGCAGGCTCTGGAAAAACAAAAACCCTAGTTACTAAGATACAGTTTTTATTAGAAAAAATGGATATCAGTCCTTTTCAAATCCTTGCTGTAACTTTTTCTAACAAAGCAGCCAGAGAGATGCGAGAA
>CATLVU010000155.1 GCA_950061135.1 uncultured Oligoflexia bacterium | reverse complement strand
TCTATAATCGTTGATTTTATACCATACTCTGACAAACGAAGCGCTGCAAAAAGACCTCCCGGCCCCGCCCCAATAATGATAGGACGAGCATTTGTTTCAATATGCTTGAAAACTTCTTTTTGTCTTTCGTCTTTATCTAGTAAAACAGTGTAATGATAAACAGGCTCCTTGCCTCTAGGAGCTCCCCGAGCATCAAGGCTTTTTTGCAATATCTGGTAATCAGTATATTCAGGATAATTTATACCCATATACTGTTCTAAACTTTGCTCGAATGGTAATTTGAAATTTATTTGCTTTTTCACCTTAGAGCTATTTACACTAGAAGCTCTAAATTATCCACAAAGGAATCCATTATGAATATAGATTATATAGCTATTGGCAATGAACTTCTAAATGGAAAGATAAGCGATCTTAATGGCCTTTTCTTAGCAAAAAATGTTGGAAAGAACAGACTAAAACTTAGAAAAATTCATATTGTCCCTGACCAAGAAAGTGAAATTTTTATGGCCATTAATGAAGCATTCGAAAACTCAGACGTCATCGTTTTATCAGGAGGGCTTGGGCCCACTCTTGATGATATAACAAAGCCAACACTTGCGAAGTATTTTTCAAAAAAACTCGTTGAAAAAACAGAGCACTTAGAACTTATTCGTAAAATCTATCAAGAAAAAAATAGAGATTATGATACAAACCATTATCACTATCATAGAGTTCCAGAAGACTTTGCGCTCCTATTTAATAATGTAGGATATGCCCCAGGCTTATATTATCAAAATAAATCAAAACAAATATTTTCCTTGCCTGGAATACCAGCTGAGTTTCAAACAATGTTTTCTAAAGAAGTTCTACCTTTAATTAAAACTAGTAATTCAAAGTTTAGTAAAAATATTACTTTTAAAACATGGAAGATACCTGAATCTAAAATTTTTAAACAAGTTGATCCTGATTTATGGAGCAACTTAAATTCAATAGGTGAAGTTGCATCACTACCTCATACATACGGTGTTGATATTGGCGTTACTATTGAAGGTGAAACTGAGAATGATCTACAAATAAAAGAAAAAAAGATTATGGATATATTAAATAGCTCCAAAGTTTCTGATTCGATTTATTATATAGGAAATGAATCCCTAGAGGAGATCATTATCCAAAAAGCGATTGAAAAAAATATTACATTTGGTTTTACTGAAAGTTGTACCGGAGGATTACTCGCATCACGAATTACAGATATTTCAGGATGCTCTTCCGTTTTCTGGGGATCAATTACAGCTTACGATAACTCCGTAAAACAGAATGTTCTAGGAGTAAAAGAAAAGACTCTTATTGAGCATGGAGCTGTTTCTAAAGAAACTGCATTTGAGATGGCCTATGGAGCAAGAAAGCAACTTGGTGTTGATATTGTTGTATCCACTACGGGAATTGCGGGACCTGGAGGTGGGTCAAAAGAAAAACCAGTGGGAACAATAGGTATTGGTATCAGCAGTAGTGAAGATACCACATCGGAACTCTATCAATTCAAAGGGAATAGGCTTTCGCTAAAAAAACGTTTTTCAGATTATGCACTTTTTTTATTACTAGAAAAAATTAATTCTTTGCCAGCTGGTCATTAACCTCTCTAAGCCTCTTCGAAAGAGTTTTTACAATTGATTGAAACCAGCGAGGTTGCGAGTCTAAAATACTCATTAAGTTTCGGTTTGGAATACAAAGTACTTCACAATCAGTATCAGCTTTAACACTAGCAGAACGGGGAAGGTTATCCAAAAAGCTCATTTCTCCAACAAGCTCTCCTGTTACGATTTTACCGATTTCTTTTTCTTCACCTTTTGTATTAGTTTTATAAACAGTTAACGTACCCGAAATAACCCAAAACATATCATGGTTCTTCCCCCCCTCATCTATCAAGACTTCTCCGGGTGAAAGGTTTCGAGTATTTTTTTCAATTTTTTTGGTGTTAGACTTAATAAAAGAAAGTTTCGCCTTTAGTTCATCATCATCAAAAGGTTTTTCTAAATAGATGACATTATCTAAAACTATATACTCTTGAGCATATGTCTGAGCATCACCGCCAACAACAAGTATTGCAGTTTTATCCTTTGCACTTTTAAATCTTTCTCTGTCTTTTACTTCTAAGACAAACTCTAATGTTTTTTTTCCAATAAACTCAAGATCGACAATGATACAATCAAACTTTTGATTTTCTATTTTCACTCGAGCATCAGAAAGCGATGAAGAATAGATCAATTTATGCTCTTTTTTCAGAACTTGATCTAAGGCATCTGAAACTTCAAAATCTTCGGTTAACGCCATAAACGCATAAGTTAATTTATCCATGGTGTTATTATCGATTAAATATCACTAAATCTTTAATATTTTAGAATAACACTTTTTTTGCCCATTATTATTGTTAGTTTGAGCTAAATAAATATCTTTAACCAGACTAAACCCCTGTAATTACGAGCAGCAAAATCCAGCAACATATAATAACACTTAATATTACTCAAGAACTAACCGAAAGGTACGTTATGAAAAAACTATTAAACTCTTTCCTTCTCCTATCACTAATTATGGGCCTTGTTTCTTGTGCTAAAGAGGTACCAAAAACCAAAGCTAAAATATCAATTGGTGCCGCGATTGATGGTGATGCATTTCCAGGAGGATTATATATTCTAGGTCATACACCTGAAGGAAGTAATGAAACGGTATTTGTTAAAAGAATTCAAGGTAATAGTTTTGAAATTGAACTTCCAAATGGTAAGTGGGAATTTGGTGCATTTGGATGGAAAGGGCAAAACGGAAATAAAATTGAACCTATATCTGGTGATATAAAATGCTACTTCTCAAACAGGTTTTTTGAGTTAGATGGTGCAGAGACTGATATTGCACTCAATTTATCTAAGGCAAATTGTGATGATGAGTTTTTTGGACCTGAAAAATTGAAGGACTCCAATGATCCGACACAACCCAAAGAACTTGTTATTGATAGCTGCGCTTATCTAAATAAAGATTCAAAAGAATGTTCATCAGGAAATGCTAAGTCGTTTAAGGTTGTGCTCTATGATTATAACTTTTCTCACCCTGATGAAATGTTTAATCAAAGACAAAATCCATTTTACTCAAAATGTATTTTAAAAAATAATAAAGACCTATTCAATATTCGTTTACCAGCTCTACCAATTCCATTTAATATTATCTCTTATACTGATGAGAATTGTAGTTCAGGTGCATTAAATAATTATTTTAAATACGGACTCGAAGATGAAAAAGCATTTGATGATATCCCCCATGGAGCAGAAATATTTAATGATAGCCTTACTCTTTTCATAAACTCAGATGTTTGTAAAAACAATTCAAGCTCAAATCCATTTGAATCGACTTTACCTGGTGTTGGTGCGAGATTTTATATTTGTAATTCAGCTCAATTAAAAACAATTGGTAGTAACGCCAACTTTCCAAACAATGCCCAATATTTGATCGGCAAAGATATTGATATGGCTAACTATACTATGAATGATAATCCATTTTCAGGCATCTTAGACGGAAGAAACAAAACTCTTTTTAATATTTCATCTCCCCTGTTTGCAAGTCTGGATCAAGGGGTTCGTATAAATAACCTAAATTTGAAAAACATTAATATAAATCAAAACATTGAAAACTTAGGTATTCTAGCTCAAAGTTTAAATCTTTCATCTGGCCAAGCAAGAATATCAAATATTACAATTAATAATGCAAATCTAACAGGCACAGAAAACATTGGTGGCTTAATTGGTTTGTTAAACTCTAACGCGCCAATCTCTCGAGATGCTCTTTTGGAAAATATTCAAATTAATCCACAAGGAGAAGAATCAAATTTTAATATTACAGGAACAAGTTACCTTGGTGGTCTTATTGGAAGAGGCAGTAATTTTTCTGTCCGTGACTCTGAATTCTCTGGAACCATAACAGGTTACAGGTTTATAGGTGGTCTTGGTGGCGAAATATCTGGCACAGAGATAATGAAGTATAAATCTCATTTAAATGTAAAACCTCTAACTGACAATACTGTCCCGACTTATTGTAGTTTTATTGGAGGTATTGCTGGAGAAACGATTAATGGTAGTTCTGAAGGTGTAAAAATCAGAAATATTTTTAGCGATCTAACTATTAATCAGTCTGCCACTTCAGTATTTTGCCAAAATGTTGGAGGTGTAGTTGGTAAAGTTTATAATCAAACAACTAGCGGTCCTACAAAAATTGAAAATGCTCGAGTCTATTTTTCCAGTGATCTTAATAGTGCTTCAGGTAACACAAATCATGGTGGTATTGCAGGTCAGGTTTACTGTGAGTCAAATACTGTTGATTTCAAATCGAGCAATATCAATATCGACTTATCAGGCTCAGGAATACAAAGAGGTGGTATCGTAGGGCTTGCAACAGAAGCAAATAATAATGACTGTATAGACTCAACAGCTTCTGAAATTATCGTCAGTGCAAATATAAATACGACAAGCGGTAGTGCTCAAAGCCCATATATTGGCTCGGGAGATTTTATTTATTTAGATAAAA
>CATLVU010000154.1 GCA_950061135.1 uncultured Oligoflexia bacterium | reverse complement strand
AAACAGAAGGTCGTAGACGTATAGACCATATTGAAAAAAATAAATCAGATAAAAAATCTCATAGATTTCAGATGTTATATAACTCTGAAATGGAGTGGAATATTTTAGGAAATGGAGAGACAAAAGATTATCAAATCGCTATTGCTGGAAAAGCTGAAGGGAATAAAATAAAAAAGCCTTTAGTTCATATGACATTTAATATTGAAGATAAAAATACACATACATCGGAACTTTCAACAAGTTATATTAATGCAATCAATAAGCTTGCCAATGATAATCAATTTATAAACTTTAGTCCGAGCTTACATTCCAAAAATAATCTATGGGGAGAAACACATCTTAATATTCATATTCTTTATGATGAGGAAGGAATTAATAAATTACTGAATACTTCTGCAAGTGATTTTTGGAATAGGTTATCAAGTAGAACAGGACTTTCTAAGAGAAAATTAACTACTGCTTTTAAAGCAGGTAATAGACGAGGCCATAAGACTTACAAGTACAAAGTCGCGGAAAAACTAACACAGGTGTTGAACTATTTTGATAAAGCGAAAAGGGCCACTTCAGATCAAATGAAATATAGGTATGTTGTTGATGCATTTTCACAAGCAAATTGGCAAGAAAATGGAAGTTATAATGTTGAAATTCTTAGTATCTTTAATGAGATTATAGGAGAGGAGCATCATTATCTTGAAGGTAAGATCGACCAAGCTTCTGATACTGAAATGAAATATCCGGACAGGGTTCCGTTATTTAATAGTAAGGGTGATCTGAAAGAGAAGAAGTTAAAATATTATGAATTTGACTTTGAGAGTATTAATTCGATTTGGGACAATTTTGATAATCAATAAGAAAAATTGTCGTGACTTAAATTGTATGTCCATAAATTCTATGTAGTTAGAAAATTTAGCATGGCTTTATCCTTGCAAGTTACTATGCCATGGAAGCTAGAATCACTTCATTCATTATTGACCAACTTGATATTTATCATGTGCAAATATTCGCTTACTCCACCAAGGGGATTCCTGGACTTGAAATAAATGGAACGGGGCGATCAGTTTCAAATATTCGAGATAAAATTATTTATTTAACTAGAGTTAATAGCGTTTCTATACCAATGAACAGATATGTTATTTGCGTAGAGATTGATACTAATAAAAAGCTGTCTTCCCAATCTTTAAGACAATTGGAACTTCCCATTTTCTTAGTTTATCTATTCTTGGCAAAAAACTTAAGTCTAGTGAAAATAGATGACTGTCTATGCTACGGAACGATTAGTGCTGATGGTGTTATTTCGCAATATAATCTACCGGAGAGTTTTAAATCTATAACAAAAACAATAATAACAACTCAAAAACTGGATTCGATAAAACATATAGATTTAAGTAATTTGTTAATATACTTTAAAGGTCTTCGTTATGAGTTATACTAAATTGATAAATTTTCAGCGATACCAATATAAGATTTCATCGCATCATCGCTTTTGGTTAGACATTTATCTAAATCAATCGCTATAACTTCACTTTTTTGGCAAACGATAGCATGACAAAATTGGCCATCTAGTAATGCTTTCACTGCTTTTTGTCCCATTACAGATCCATAAAAGCGATCATTTCCAGAAGGACTACCTCCTCGTTGAATATGGCCTAAAACGCAAACTCGAGAATTAATTTTGTGTTTTAATTCTAGTTCTTTTGCATAATCATAAGAGCGACCAGGGGCCTTACCTTCAGCTACAACAATAATTGAAGAGTTTTTACCTCTACGAATACCTCTCTTTATATCGCTGGCCAATTTGTCGATATCAGTTTGTTCATGTCCCATGATGATATTTTCAGCGCCTGTACAAATTCCTACTTTGAGAGCGATAGAAGGTGCATTTGCTCCCATGACTTCTATAAAAAAAGTTCTTTCATTTGATTCTGCAGTATCTCTAATTTTATCAATCGCTTCTACAGCAGTTTGAACTGCAGTATCAAAGCCTAAAGTATAGTCACAGCCTGAGATATCATTATCTATTGTTCCTGGAATACCAATCACAGGAAAATTAAACTCACTCGCTAATGAGTGTGCTCCTTTAAATGAGCCGTCTCCGCCAATGACAATTAGTGCATCTACTCCACGGTCAGTAAGAATTTGATAGGCCAGTTCTCGAGAAGCCTTTTCTTTAAACTCAGGACAACGAGAAGAGTTTAGAATTGTCCCACCTTTTTGAATTATATCTCCTACAGACGAGGCATTTAAATCAACGAGGTCATTATTTAATAGGCCCGCATATCCTCTTTTAATTCCGTATACTTTTAGATTATTACCAATTGCTGTTCGAACAATAGAACGTATTGCAGGGTTCATTCCGGGGGCATCTCCACCGCTAGTTAAAACTGCAATTGTTTTTATTTTGTTACTCATATGTATCCTTTAAAAGATGGCCTCTCCACTCATTTGTGGATGCTTTTCTATATTTAATAGCTTTAGAACTGTAGGCGCAATATCTTTTAATGCATATTTTTTATTTTGTTGAAAAGTTAATGAATTATTTTGCAATAAGATTAGAGGCACCATTGCTTTTGAATGGGAAGTATGGGCTGACCCATCTTCATAAACCATTTGGTCACAATTTCCATGGTCTGCAGTAATAAGCATACTAATATTATTGTCTTGGCATTTTTGGTAAAGCTTTCCAAGACAGTTGTCTACCACTTCCATTGCCTTAACTGCTGCTTGGTAGTTTCCTGTATGGCCTACCATATCGGGATTTGCAAAATTAACGAGGTAGAACGAATAGTCTTTATTGTCCAAAGCCTTGAGAAGATTTTCCAAGACTAGGGGAGCACTCATCTCCGGTTTAAGGTCATAGGTTGCTACATCTTTGGGGGAGTCTATTAAAACTCGATCCTCTCCTTGAAATGGTTTGTCCGCGCCGCCATTAAAAAAATAAGTGATGTGAGCGTATTTTTCAGTTTCTGCAATTTTAAATTGTTTTAAACCTTTTTTTGATAGGTATTCACTTAAAGTATTTGGAATATTTTCACGGTTAAAAAGTATTGGTACATCAGGAACTTCTTCGTCGATATAAGGAGACATACATAAAAAATATCCTACTGAGACAGGTTTGATAAAGTGGCTAAACTTAGGATCATTAAATGCTAAACTAATTTGTCGTGCTCGGTCAGGTCTAAAATTTAAAAAGAAAATGCTGTCATCATCTTTAATTGCCCAGTCTTTATTGAATAGAGTTGGAGTGATAAATTCGTCAAAGACTTCTTTTCTATATTCATTTTTAATATATTCTTGTGGTGATAAATCGCTAGTACTTCCATGGCCACAAATCGTATTCATTGAAAGTTCGATTTTTTCCCATCGCCTATCTCGATCCATTCCAATCGATCTTCCTTGAATCGAGGCAATTTTAAGATTTGTACTTGCTTCAATATCCTCTAGATATTTAAGGCCATTGGTTTTGGGTGTATCTCTACCATCCATAAAAGCGTGTAAGAAAACTTCAATTTCAGGCTCATCTTTTAGATATGTGGCAATCGCTTTGAGATGATCAATATGTGCATGAACACCTCCGTCAGATAAGAGGCATAAGAGATGAAGTCTTTTTGTATTTTTTTTAGTTACTTCGATAAGCTTCTTATATTCCAAAAGGCTTTTGAAGGAATCATTAGAAATGGCCTCATTTATTCTAACTAGATCCTGCCTAACAGGTCTTCCCGCGCCTAGGTTCATATGTCCAACTTCACTATTGCCCGCAACCCCATCAGGAAGTCCAACAGCCTCTCCGCCGGGCTCAACTAATGCGTATGGATGATTTTTATAAAAATAATCTAGATTTGGTGTGTTTGCATCTTTCACAGCATTTTTAACAGTATTATCTGATTGGCCCATACCATCACAGATAACTAATAAAACTCTATTCATATTCAGTCCTTAATTATGATAGGGATGATTTTCATGAATAGTTATAGCACGATAGAATTGTTCAATAAATAGGAGCCTTGCTAATTTGTGAGGGAAAGTCATGGCCGATAAAGATAGTTCGATATTAAACTTTTTGATGACTTCAGCTGAAAAACCCTCTGCACCTGCAATCACAAAACATAGTGAAGAATTTTTTTCTAATTCTTGATATAAAAAGCGTGAAAATGAAGGGCTATCAAAACTTTTGCCTCTTTCTGTTAACCCACAAACAAAACTTGAAGAGAGATCATTAAGTTTTTTTAAAATAAGCTGGCCCTCTGCTTCTTTGTTTTCACTAGAAGACTTGAGTTCATGGATAAGCAACTTTAATGATTTAATTCTTTTATAAAAATTATTTTCTATTTGCTCTAAGTTTTTGTCTTTGAGTTTTCCAACTGTGATAAGATGAACTGTTTTCATTGATTAGAAATAGTTTTCAGTATCAGACTTGCTGCCTTCTAGTTTTTCCTGACCTTCGCCGAAGTAGTATTCCTGTGGTATTTCTACTTGCTCTAAGTCTTTCCAAAGATCATCAAGATCGTAAACATCTCGGCTCATATCGTGAATGAGATGAACAATAATATCGCCAAGGTCTAGTAAAATCCAATCGCTGTCATTACCACCCTCTAGAGAAATCATCGTAAGACCTGCTTGTTTCAGGTTATACATTAATTCATCAACCATTG
>CATLVU010000153.1 GCA_950061135.1 uncultured Oligoflexia bacterium | reverse complement strand
TATCAATGAGATAGAATTTGATGAAGATGATATTAATGATCTTCCGGATGAAGATCCTCTTGATGGAGTTACTCCTACGATGACGAATATTCTTGCTTCAGTTTTGGATGACTTTAATGAAGTTAATGCATCTTATTTGAGGTTAGAAGTTTATACTGATGATGTTGAAGATGAAGCGAAAGACAGAACAATAGATGTATGCCTACAAAATTCTAACAATCCATTTGAAGGTGGACATGCCTTACCAATTATTGAAGAAGGAAAGTTAACTGGTTGTGAGATTGTAATGATCGAAGATGTTGAGGATGATCTTGCAAGTTTTCTTTCAACTCTCACTCATGAAATAGGACATTGTATTGGGCTTGATCATCCACAAGAAACAAGACATTCAATTATGTCTTATTATCATGAAGACAAAGTAAGATTGCAATTAGATGATAAAATGGGACTTATTCATTTGTACCCTGATTCAGATTATGACCTCGCGGAACAACCAAATTTTGGTCTTAGTTGCTCAACGAGGTAGACTTTTTAATAAATAAGTTAATATGTTTTTCAGATTTCTACCGACTAATCCAAGTAAATCCATAAATCGTAATCTGATCGAGGGTGTTGCAGGGCGTTGTGTCGCTGTAAAATTGCAAGCATAAATTACAACGTGCAATTAAAAAAATTTCATTTATAATGTTAAGTGTTATACTTGGAATTACATATGATTTATCAAAGAACGATTAAAAAAGATATCCAGCTAACTGGAATAGGAATACATTCTGGCAAAAAAGCTACTTTAAAAATGTACCCCGCAGATCCTAATACAGGAATAATATTTAAAAGGGTAGATATTAAAGATGCTGAGCCGATGAAGGCTGATGCTAATAGCGTAGGCCCTACCGATAATAATACTACACTTGGCTCTGGCGCTGGTGCGATACACACTGTTGAACATTTATTATCTGCCCTTTACGGCCTTGGAATTGATAATGTTTATATTGAAATAGATGGGCCTGAGATTCCGATTATGGATGGTTCGAGTGGTTCATTTGTTTTTGTCTTAAAAGAGTCTGGTGTTGAGAACCTTAATCAAACTAAAAAATTTATGGTCATACTTGAAAAGGTCAGGGTCGAACATAAAGATACTTGGGCTGAAATCGAGCCTCATCAAAATCTAGTTATTGATTCAACGATAGTGTTCGCTCATCCAACTATAAATACGCAAAATAAGGTTTTCGAGTATAGCTGTACTAATTATATAGAAGAAATCTCTAGGGCCAGAACGTTTGGAATGCTAAGAGATGTTGATGCATTAAAGCGACGCGGATTAATTAAGGGTGGGTCTTTAGATAACGCGATTGTCTTAGATGATTTTAAGGTTATTAATGATGATGGTTTGCGTTTTCAATCAGAATTTGTAAGACATAAAATCTTAGATACGATTGGAGATTTTAGTTTATTAGGTCATGAGTTAACGGGAAAAATTACGACTTATAAATCGGGCCATTATCTTCATAATCAATTGTGTAGAAAAATTTTAGAGACACCATCGTGTTATGAGATTGTTTCTGCAAGCAATCTAGATAAAAATGTGTTAGAAGCACATAAGTTACCTCAAATTGCAGGTCTTCAGTTAGTATAATAAAAAATTGGATTTAAAATGAGACTTTCTAAAGCTTATTGGCAAACGATCAAAGAAGTTCCAGCAGATGCTGAAGTTGTTTCGCATCAGCTACTTATAAGAGCAGGTTTTATCTCAAAAACAGCTGCCGGTATCTATTCCTACTTGCCCATGGCGGTAAGAGTTCTTCAAAAAATAAAAACAATCATTCGTGAAGAGTTGGAAGCAATTGATGCACAAGAGGTATCAATGGGATTTGTAACTCCTGGGAGCCTTTGGAAAAAGTCTGGAAGATGGGAGACAATGGGGCCTTTGATGCTTAAATGCAAAGATCGCAAAGATAACGATTATTGCTTAAGTGCAACCAACGAAGAGACCATTACGGATATTATAGATAAAACGATCACTTCTTATAAGCAATTGCCGATTAATTTATTTCAAGTGAATACGAAATTTCGAGATGAGATTCGTCCACGTTTTGGAATAATGAGAGGTAGAGAATTTCTCATGAAAGATGGATATACTTTTCATGTTGATAAAGAATGCATGAGTAAATCTTATTCAGACTATTATAAAGCTTATGAAAATATTTTCACTCGTATGGGCTTAGAATTTATTGCTGTAGAAGCAGACGGTGGAGCAATCGCAGATGCAGATGCTCAAACTCACGAGTTTCAGGTAATCGCTGATAACGGCGAAGATATTATTGTAGAGGTTTCTGCTGAGAACCTCGCGATGAATATTGAGAAGGCACAAACAAAAAGATTAGATTTAAAATTTTCATACGATGATAAAATTGAAGATGTCTTAACAGAAAACCTTCCTACTTGTGAAGAAGTAGCAAAGTTTCTAACAATTGGTGTACATCAAACCTTGAAAAGTATCGTAATTAATAGTGATAACAATTTTTATATGGTGATGCTACTTGGAGATGACTCATTAAATGAAGTTAAATTAAGTAATCATTTGAAACAAGAATGGCGTTTTGCTAGCGATACAGAACTTTTATCTCTTGGTCTTGTTAAAGGATATATGGGCCCTCAAAACGTGGATTTTCAAGTTCTATTTGATTCAGCAATTGATATGAAAGCCAGCTATATTGTTGGTGCCAATAAAGAAAATTATCATCAAAAAGGTTTTGTTCCTTTGATTATTGAAAATAGTAAAACAGTTGATCTTCGTTTGGCAAAAGAAGAAGATATTTCAGTTAATGGCAATCCTATTAAATTTAGAAAAGGAATTGAAGTCGGACATATTTTTGAGCTTGGTGATAAATATACAAAATCTATGAACGTTACAGTTCTTGATAATAATGGCAAAAAAGTTAACCCTCTTATGGGTTGTTATGGAATTGGAGTTTCAAGACTTGTAGCAGCTGCAATTGAACAAAGTCATGATGAGAATGGAATCATCTGGCCAAAAACTATTGCTCCTTATGATGTGTATTTTGCAATTATTGCAAAGTCTGATGAGACAAAAAAAGTTTGTGACGATATTTATAAGTCTTTACAAGAAGCCGGACTAGATGTCGTTTACGATGACAGAGGAATGGGATTTGGTGCGATGTTAAAAGATGCGGACTTACTTGGACTTCCAGTTAGGGTATTACTTGGAGAAAGAGACTTTAACAAAACAGGTGAAGTTGAAATAAAAGTTCGTAAGACTGGAGAAACAATAGCGGCCACACCACAAAACCTTTGTGTGAAACTGAAAGAAATATTGGAAAAATTATAGTGGAACAAGATCTCGTCATAGGTATTCATGCAATAAAAAGTATTCTTGAAAACTCAAAAAGAATTGTAAATAAAGTTTATGCAACAGAAGATGGCCTAGCTCTTATAAAACCTTTAACGAAGAATTTAAAAGTAGAACTTCTCGCACCCCACGCACTTCAAGAAAAAGCTAAAGAGTATTTTAAAGAAAAACAACTTGAGTATCAAAGAGTAAGCTCTGGTGTTTTTTTATTAGCAGAACAACTTGTTCAAAATGATATAGGCCAATTGTATAAAAATATTACTGATGGAAGATACAAAAAGGTTCTTTGTTTGGATCAAATTTCGGATGTTCACAATGCCGCGGCTATTTTAAGAACCGCCGCTTTTTACAACGTGGATGCAGTCATTGTTCCAGGAAAAAGAAGTTTTAGTATGACACCGTCATTTTTTAAGATAGCTTCTGGTGCGACTGAGTATGTAAATATTTATCCTGTTTCCAATATGAGTAAAACCGTTGCCAAAATGAATGAACTTGGTGCCTTGACTATAGCTCTAAGTGAGCACTCAGAAGAAAACTTGAACGAGAAATTATCTAAATCCAATGCAATTTGTTTAATTCTTGGTAAAGAAGACACAGGTGTTAGTCATGCAGTCATGAGAAATGCTCAAGCCACATTGTCTTTAAAATCTCAAGGGCAAATAAAGTCTTTAAACGTTTCAATTGCAGCTGCGATAGCAATGGAACAATGCTTCTCTTAATAATTTTAAGCTGCCTGACAAGATTGGTGTTGATATCTTAATAAGTCGTTGAGTTTATAGAGTACTTGCCAAGATAAATGTAACGGCCTTTTTAGTAGTAATAATTTGTCTTAAATTTCAACTAATTGAATATTACTCAACACCAATCTTGTCAGGCAGTTTATAATAATTTAAGTGACTTCGCTAAAAATAGCTTGATTTTATTAGTCACAAAGTTTATAAATTTATTCTTCGTTATTCACTAAATGGTGATGACTATCGGGCTGCTCTAGCTCAGTTGGTAGAGCATCGGTTTTGTAAACCGACGGTCGCAGGTTCGACTCCTGTGAGCAGCTCCATTTATTAAAATTGGGGCGTGGTTCCCGAGCGGCCAAAGGGAGCAGACTGTAAATCTGCCGGTGTATACCTTCGAAGGTTCGAATCCTTCCCGCGCCACCATTTTTAGTGTATGATGACCAAAACCTAAGCGGGTGTAGCTCAGTTGGTAGAGCACCAGCCTTCCAAGCTGGGGGTCGAGGGTTCGAACCCCTTCGCCCGCTCCATTTTTTCTCAATATTTTGATTCTTCTCCCTTAATGGTGGAGCGCACCGCACTCAAGCCCTACTGACAGACATATAGAACTCTCAACCGATAATT
>CATLVU010000152.1 GCA_950061135.1 uncultured Oligoflexia bacterium | reverse complement strand
TATCGATAATAAAGGCAATCAGGTTAAGTTGGAAACATATAAAGGAAAAGCACTTTTAATTGTAAACACAGCAAGCAAGTGTGGGTTTACTCCTCAGTATAGAGAGTTAGAAGAACTTTATAGAAACTATAAAGCTCAAGGTCTAGAAATTCTTGCATTTCCATGTAATCAATTTGGGGCACAAGAACCAGGCACAGATGAGGAAATAAAACAGTTCTGTGATTTACAGTTCAATATCACATTTCCACTTTTTTCAAAAATAGATGTGAAGGGAAAAAACATTGATCCACTTTATAAATATTTAACAGAAAGTGTTCCAGGGCTTTTGGGAAGTAAAGCCGTAAAATGGAATTTTACAAAGTTTTTAGTTAATAAAGATGGCCTGCCTGTTGATAGATATGCACCATCCACTGCAGTAAAAGATTTAGAACCTAAGATAAAAGAGCTTCTAGAGGAGAAATAAAAATGAAAAAAGTAGCATTAATTCTTTCTGGCTGTGGCCATTTTGATGGAGCAGAAATTAGAGAATCAATTCTTTCTATGGTGGAGCTTGAAGAAAAAAAGATAGAATATGACATCTATGCACCAGATATTGATCAGCACCATGTATTAAACCATATTACAGGTGAAGAAATATCTCAGAAAAGAAATGTTTTAGTTGAGGCTGCCAGGGTTGCGAGAGGAAAAGTTGAAGATTTAAAAAAGTTAAATTCATCGGAATACGATGGCCTTGTTTTACCTGGAGGTTTTGGGGTTGCAAAAAATCTTTCTTCTTTTGCTTTTGAAGGAAGTGCAGGTTCATTACTTGGCGAGTTTAAAAAAACGATAAATGCTTTTTTGGATTCTAATAAACCAATTTGTGCCATTTGTATTTCTCCTGCAGTCATGGCCCTAGCATTAGAAAATAAAGGGGTGACTTTATCATCAGGTGCAGACGAAAACGTTGCAATGGAAATAACAAAGCTTGGAAATAAAAATATTATTTTGAGTCCCCATGAGGCTTACTTAGACGAAGAATACAAGGTGATTTCATCTCCTGCGTATATGTATGATGATGCAAAACTTATAGATGTAAAGAAAGGTATAAAACAAGCAATTAGTTTATTGGGGCAAGAGCTTTAATTACAGTTTTGTAAAATGCTTAAGAGGTTTGAGGTATCGGTATATCTTAAAATAAAATCATCAATGCCATATTGATCATATATTGGCTTTACCAAGTCACCTCTAGATAAGTTGCAATAATCACTATTACTTACAAGGCGAGCATTTCCTTTCAATAAAATACGAGGATCTCCCCCTAACCTCCAGCCCATATCGACTAAAAAAGAGTTGTGAGATTTGGGCTGTATAATCTCTACACCTCCAAAGTTCTCAGGTTTGATAACAGGGTCTTCAGACCACTCATACTGGGAAATGTTTTTTATATCTGTTGTCTCGCTATTAAAGAGAATACTTTCTCCATTACTCAAATTAAATTTTATCTCTTTATTCTGTTTGCTATAAACAAGACTTAAAGAGATACCCTGTTTTTCTGGTAAAAAATAAAAGGACCGAGCTCCGGTAGAGGTAGAGACAGGCCCGTTTAGATTAAAAACATTAAAAATAAAAAAATGACCGGTACTAGATATATTATAAGATCGGTATGCATCATATGATTTTGATGGTCTAACACTAAATGTGCAATCACCAATTTTTGAAGTGTATGAAGTGACAATTGTTGTATCAAAAGTTAAGTATTGATACTCACCCTTTTTACAAAGAATGGTTTGAGATTCAGCAAAAGCAAGTATGGGAAAGAGTAAAAACAAGATTATTCGCATAGTGATTCCTAGTATATGTTTGTTTAATTGTAATTTATAAAGGTAGTTTTATGCAAGAATCTATTAAGAACTTTGAATTTAAAGCACAGGTTGATAATCACGATGAAATTCGTAAAAAACTTGACCAACTTGCTCCCAAATATATTGGCGAAGATAGACAGTGCGATACCTATATAGCAACTAATGATGGCCGATTAAAAATTAGAAAAGGGCCGATTGAAAACACTTTAATTTTTTATAAAAGAGAAAATACTAAAAAAGCAAAAGAGTCCCTTATTTATTTAGAAAAAATTTCTGCAGATTCAAATATAAAAAATTTATTAGAAAGATCTCATGGAATCTTAGTAGAAGTTACAAAAAAAAGAGAAATCTATTTTAAAAATAATGTGAAAATTCATATCGATACAGTAGATCACCTTGGAACATTTTTTGAGGTTGAAGCCATAGATGAAAAAAATGAATTCAGTCTTCAAGAACTGAAGGAGCAATGTGATTATTATAAAGACTATTTTGATATTCATGACAGACAGATAATGAGTATGAGTTATAGTGACATGATCTTAGACTCAATTAAAAAAAGCTTTTATCAAGAAGCTTCAAGTTTTTTAGAAAAAGCTATTGATAAATTTGAGCAACAAGAAATTTCGAGTGCGAATAGTACTCCCGATCATATATGTTATCGGGTGAAAGATATGAAAGTTTATTTATCATGGAAGGCAAAATTAAAAACTTGGGGGCAATTGATAAGCGAAGAGTTAATTTCAGGAAGAGAAATATCAACATTTGTTTTAGATACGGATTTTTGTTACGGAGAACATCGCGTTAATGTGCTAGAGCTTCCTGCGCCAAAAGCAGGTAAGGTTTTTGAGGAAGGCTTTGAGCACGCAGAGTTTGTTACAGATACTTCTTTAGAAGATTTTATTAAAGAAAATCAACATGAATTTGATACATCTGGAATCGATAAAAAACATACAAGCGAAATAAAATTGAGTTTTGGTTCAGATTTTTGTATAAAGTTTCATGAAAAACCTCTTATCGATATGATCAAAGAGGAATTTTTATCTAAAATTCATAAATAATTACGCACCCTTGGCCCAGCTGGATAAGGCGTCTGACTACGGATCAGAAGATCGGGAGTTCGAATCTCTCAGGGTGCGCCATTTCTGCCACTGTTTGATTTCGTAAGACAAGATTAATTAGTTCTATTATTCGAAGTTAAAAAGCCGTAAGGGTTTTTAACGAGAAAATCCCTTGGCATTGTCGTCTTCGCATCGTCTCAAGTTCGGTGATGTTTAGGGGAAACAAGCATTATTTTTTCCGATATTTAGTAAAATATTGAATTTGCTCTTTATCGCTTAAACTCTCAAACTCAATTTTGCAGTCTTCGCATGTAAACTTAACATGTGTTGGTGTGGCAGTTGTTCCCATACTCCAAAAAAACCATCCGATAAGAGTGTATTTAAAATCAATTTTAACATTTTCGGATTCCACTGTGTTTCCACATGTGCAGCTTTTAAATTGTGAAATATCTAAATAATTACTCATCACAACCCCAAATTTATGGTTTAATTTTAGTTACTTATGAAGGACTTTATACGCAATATTAATCAGTCTGAAAAGATCGTTTATTTATATCTATTTTTGGTTTTTTGTTTAAACCTAGTAACTTTTAGTACTATTGAACTTACTTTTGATGAGTCGTATTACTGGATTTATTCTCAGTTTTTAGATTGGGGCTATTTTGATCACCCTCCATTTGTAGCGATCATGATTAAAATGGGAACCTCAATTTTTGGAAATAACTCTTTGGGAGTCAGAATATTACCAAATATTTTGTTTGTGTTAGGAAGTTTATTTTTGTGGAAAATGACTAGAAGACAGAACCCTTGGGTTTTCATTGTACTGTTGAGTTCTTTTTTCTTGATTCAGTTCTCGGGAATGTTTGCCCTACCCGACACAGGATTATTCATCTTTAGCATTTTATATTTTTATTTTTTAAAAAAATATTTAGAGCGAGACAGTTTTACAAATTCTTTGTTGCTTGGATTAACAATAGCGATGCTTTTTTATAGCAAATATCACGGCCTTTTGATGGTTCTTTTAAGTATTTTTGCAATACCTCAAATTGTATTAAAGAGAAGTTTCTGGTTAGTGTTTGTTGTAGCTCTTACATGCTATCTGCCTCATCTTTGGTGGCAATATCAGCACGACTTCATCAGTTTTAAATTTCATTTATTTGGTAGAAAGGAAAAACACTTTGATATTGCAAATATTTTTGATTATTTGGGAGGCCAATTTGTACTTGCGGGCTTTTTAATATTCTTGGCCATTCTTAGTAAATTAAAAACGATTAACCTCCAAGACTCATTTGAGCGGGTACTCTTGTATAATACAATGGGATTTTATCTTGTTCTACTAATTGTATCAGTGAGAAACCCGATCGAGGCTAACTGGAGTTTAAGCTGTGTGATTGCACTGCTAATTTTATTTTGTGATCGACTAGATATTAAAAAAATTAAATATCTGATGTTGCCCTCGTTATTGATCTTAATTGTTTTTAGATTGACGATGTATTTTCCGAACTTTGTAAAACCAAAACTAAACTTAGAAGTTAATCGATTGTATGAAGTAACAAGCTGGGAGAATGATATATCTGTACGGATACAAAAACATTGTGCAGATTCAAAGATCATCTCGGATAATTACCAGCATGCGTCGAAATTATCATTTTATCTAAGGGAAATTGTTCCTGCACTACATTTAGATAGTCGTGAGAGCCAATTTTCAATATTGCGCTTACAAGATAAAATCAATCTAGAAGAGCAAGTTTGTTATATAACAACAGAAAATGATTTTCAGGGAAGTTTAAAGATAGTTACGGGCCTGACAAATGATATTTATGTTTTAAATGGTTTGAGTTATAATGA
>CATLVU010000151.1 GCA_950061135.1 uncultured Oligoflexia bacterium | reverse complement strand
CAATTCCATGATCACATGAGTTTCTTACAATATGAGTAAGTGGGTCTTTAATGAATTCTAAAAGCGATCTATCTAGCTCTGTTTCAACACCTGACAGCTTAAGATTTATTTCCTTTCCTAACTCTTTAGAAATATCATGAACGATACGCTTATATCTGTTTAACAAGTTGCCGATAGGTTGCATTCTCGTTTGCATTACTTGTTCTTGTAGCTCTGAAGTTACAATATCTAAACGCTGACTCAAGTTTAAAAACTCATAATCATCTTTATTTTTTGTATGCTGTAGAACCTGATTTCTTACTAAAACCATCTCCCCCATTAAGTTCATTAACTTATCAAGATGGGCGACTGTAATTTTAACGAAACTTTGTTGTGCAGACGATGTATTCTTGGGACCTTCAGCTTCCTTCACTACTACTTCTTCGATAACAGGCTCAATTTTTTCTTTTGGCATATCAATTTTCTCCGAAACCACGTTTGAAATTGGCATATCTTCTTCTTTGAAAGAATCAATTACCTTTTTAAAAAGCAAAATCCATTTTTGATTATTTTCAATATCTGTTTTAATATTATTAAGGCACTTTTGAAGAATTTCTGAAGTCGTCCCTACATTATCGTCACCTGTAATCATAAATTGTAACTTCAAATGATCAAGGCAGTCCTCGATCGCTTCCTCATGCTTAATAAAGCTCTCTTGATTTACAAAATGGCCACATAGGCTTTTAAGCTTCATTAACCAAAACTCAGCTGTATCATTTTCAACTTCTACATTATCATTTGATTTATCACTAGTTACATCTTTATCATGAGATACTTCTTCTGAACTCTCCTGTCCCGAGAGCTTTTCAATAAATGATTTCATCTGATCTAAACCCTTTAGAAACTTTTGTACATCATTCTCAGATAACGTATCTGCTCCTTTAAGGGCAACAAAATCAGTTTCAAGTTCATGAACAATCTCTTGAAGGTCAATAAGACCCATCATACCTGCAGATCCCTTAACATTATGAAATGTCCTAAAAATCAGATCATAGTGGTCTGTTAATCGATCACCATCTGTTATTTTCAATAAAGCTTCTTCGGCCATCTCGATAAGCTCAAGAGTATCCGAAATAAATTCACCATATAGTTCGTCTAAATCATCCATAAGAATCTGATCGGCATTTTTTAGCTTTTATTAATTTTTTTTTATACTTTTTAGAATTAAAATACTTGATCCAAACACCTGATTTTACATATTTTTTCATCGCCTTTTATAATTTATGTTACAATTTTGTTTAAGATTAATTTCAATCAAAAGTAGTAAATATGAATTCAAATTCAAATGAAAATTTTGTTAAATTTTCAAGGCCATTCATTCAGGCCCTCAAAGAAACATTTTCCCTTATGGTACAGACTGAAATTCAAGCTCATTCTCCTAAAATTAAAACTAGTTCCATTACACATGGTGATATCACTGCGATAATTGGAATGAATGGCACATTAGAAAGTTCTGGAGAAATAAAAGACTTCAGAGGACAAATTTCAATCTCTTTCAGTAAAGACGTTTATATTAAAATTGCCTCAAGAATGTTGATGGAAGAATATACTGAATATAGTGATGAAATCTCTGATGTCGGAGCTGAAATTATAAATATCGTAATGGGAAATGCTAAAAAGGATCTTGCTCCTCTTGGCTATAAAATAGGAATGGCCACACCATCAACCTTTCGGGGTAAAGACCTTGAAATGAAATCATCAAAAAATACAACAACAATTGAAACTACAATTAGTGCCGATTTAGGTAACTTTATTTTAGAAATAAATTATCAAGAAATTTAGGCCTAGAGAAAATCCCTAGGCCTAATTATTTTTTTAGAATAGTCCGTCTTGATTTAATGCCATAAAAGAAGAAAGAATTGATTGCTGACTAAGAATTCCTAACTTGTAATCGAGTAAAGTTTCTAGCCCTACCTCAGTTATTTTTAAGATTGATGTATCTATTACTTCTTCATCATTATTAAGCGCAGTTATTGCTTTTTCTATGTCTTCAACTTTCTGTTTGTCGAGGAATTGAACCTTTGTTAGGGTATCAGTTAATTTCATCGCTTCAACATTATCTTTTTTCATTCCAAAACGATAAAGAATAGTTTCATCATCTCCCTTTTTATAGAACTGAGCATAGCGATCAAAAGAAAAATGTTCAATTGGAACAGTCGTCTTTAGTCTCGTTACATTAAACTGATCATATAATGAATCATCAATATCTAAACTTCCGTCACTGCCTGATGTTAATCCTCTCTTAAACCATCTCATCATTACTTTTTTAAGACTTGTGCGGCTATCAGCAAGTCCCATCAAGTAATTAACACCATAATTATAAGATTGATTAACCTGGTAACTTTGGTCAAAGCTATAATCAACCTTTACCTTAGCCTTTGCACCATTTATAAAACTTGCTACCACCTCTTTATTGTATTTATTTTTCATTAGACCATTCATATATTTTTCAAAATCTGATCTGTATTCTTCATAATCCAAATAATTACCAGCAGAAGCTGCTCCAATCGTTGTTGGTTGTTTAATTCTTAGAGATAATGCATAACCCGCTAGAGTTTTATCCATCCATACACCTCTAATATCAATTTGCGAAGTATCAGTTCTTACAATTTGATCTCTTGGAACACTTAAGTCTAAAGAGTTATTTATATACTTACCAAACTCTGCGTAAATCTTAGATTTATCCCCATAGTGATTTAAATATAAACATCCAAAACGTATATCAAAAGTAATCCCAAAGTCTTCAAGCTGTGTCCCTAAGGCCATTTCTGAAAATGGTGCTACTCGAGTGATCTGTTTTGATTCTTTATCAATTTCAATACAATGATAACCAGGCTCCTCTAGTACAGATAAGAAAAAATCAAAAGACTTTTTAGATGCATTTTTGATATCAACCAAAGTCGGATTCTTTTTCCACTCCTCTCCATCATAAGTTCCTGTATACGCTCTTTGATCATACTGATCAAAGAAAGTTCTAATATTTAAGAAACGATTAAAAACTCCAATTAGATAGTCAAAGTCTTCATATCTTGAGTTCATATTATACTTACGCCCTCTAAAGTTTCTTTTGTCGTAATATTTTTTATAACTATCAATATAATGTTCTACAATTTCTTGCCTAGAGGTTCCTTCGTCATGACGATTACACATTAAATCATTAGAAACATGTTCATCTGTACAATATCTAAATGGCTTCATAACTTGAACCACTTCATCCGTAATACCTGCAGGGATGGCCGCTAACTTTTTATCTTTTGTTTCAACCGCACGAGCATATCCAAATCTTAATGCCGCTACATCGTATTTCCCCATGATTGAAAGCTCATTGGTTGATCTGTATGCATAATCCATTATTGAAGAATATTGTGGGATATTGCTCATACCAATACTTTGAGCTTCTTCTTTTGTAAAAAAGTTTGCTTTATCCGTTGAGCCATAAAAATTATGTCTTAACCCTAAGTTATGGCCGAACTCGTGAACTAGTGTTGGAACCCAAACCATAGGTAAAAGGTTTTTCATTATTCCTTTACGCTGCTCTTCTGTTAGCTCTGACCAATATGGAAGTTTTCTATCTTGAGAAATTCTTTGTTCTTCAATGACACTTTTAACCGCATCATCAAAGTTCATAAAAGAAGCATGGAAAAAAGTATTCTTTGATAGATGTGCTAGTTTGCTATCTTGAGTTTTAGCCTCTTTCATAAAGTTCTTAACCGGGTCTCTTCTGAAAAACTCAGAAAACTCTAGTCCGTCTTCCTGTAGAATATCATATAGATGGCGGTCTGAATTAAAAACTACTTCAGGTGAAACTCTGTCAAAATCTGCTTTTGCTAACATTAAATTTAAAAACTTATCTTCAGTTGACTCAACCATATTCAAAAGTTGATTACTACTTTCTGACTGTGAAGATAAAACAACTAAGTCTTCAATGTTTTCAGTTCTACTTGCAGTATCCGCATCAACAATCTCGTCCCAAGACCTTCCTACATATTTTTGTATCGTTCCATAGTACATAACAGTACGTGCATTTATTATCTCACCAGTATTTGGATCAGCTACAGAAGGGCCATAACCAATAACCCCTGAAGCCTGCGGCTCAGGAACGAGAATAATAAAGTTTTTATCTAAATCACCAATTTCTTTATCATTTCCTTTTTTAAGCTTTATTGAAAGATTGGTATTCGCCATTTTCAAAGACATGTTTACTGTTTCAATCGCATTAACTGTCGCATTTTTGATATCTTTCATTTCATCAGTATAGAAAGCTGAGTTTAAATAATAGACCACTTCTTTTTTATTTGGAGACCATCTATTTAAAAGACTTTTTCTAATACCCATTACATTATCTTGATGGTCAGATAGACTTTCTTTATAATCTGTTTTGAAAAAACCAAAATAAGCTTGATCCTTAACACCATACTCTACTTTTTTATATTTCGAATCTGTTAGGCTCGAAAGTTTTGCAATAGAATATTTATAATCAATATTGAAAGTTAAATATCTAATATCATCCCATTCTTGAATATAATTTGCGCAATTGATACTACTTGCCTTGTAAGTTGCTTTAACAGTCATATTCATTGAGTTTTCAGTGACATCAAATAAGCTGACATCTTCACCTGTCTTTTGAAAACACCCTTGTGCAAATAGTTCTCCATATTGGATAGGCAAAGAATTTACTTCCTGAACAGCAAATGCACCAAGGTTTAGTTTAATATATTTTCTTTTTTCCCAAGGCTTATCAGAATCAACTTCTTCCTTATTTGTACAGTCGCCATAATCATCTTCAACACATCTATAATCAATATGATCAACACCAAAACTTAAAACAGGAGTCAAATTGTTTATATTATCATCAAAGTTTTCTTGTGTTCCGACTTCTAAGAATTGAAGTTTGTCTTGAGTAATTTTAGAGATAACTTCTTAAATCTCCCCTTGCCAATATGCAAT
>CATLVU010000150.1 GCA_950061135.1 uncultured Oligoflexia bacterium | reverse complement strand
TATATAGAACAAAGTGATTTTTTAGAAGAACCACCAAGTCCAAAAAAATGGTTTCGCTTAGGTCCTGGTAGAAGCGTGCGTTTAAGGTATGGATGTGTAATTACTTGTGATGATTATGTTAAAGATGAAAATGGTAATATTATTGAGCTTAAATGTTCTTATCATTCAGACTCATTTAACGGTGTTCAGCCTACTGGCCTTGAGAAAAAAGTAAAAGGTATAATTCATTGGGTAAATGCAAACGATGCTAAAGATGTAGAGGTCAGATTATATGACAGACTATTTAAGGAGGCTAATCCAGCAGCATTCGATAACTTTTTAGAAGTAATTAATGAAGACTCACTAAAAGTTATAAATGCGAAAGTAGAGCCATATATTGAGAGTTTAAAATCTGGGCAAACAGTTCAGTTTGAAAGAATGGGTTATTTCACTGCGGATTCTAAGCTTTCAAAGGATCGTCCGGTTTTTAATAGGACTGTAGGCCTAAGAGATAATTGGTCAAAAAAGTAACTGAGAGAACTTCTCGGCGATTATAGACTCTAGATTTTAAGCTTTTAGACGATAAGTAATGCATGCAACGTATTTTACTTATTCAGTTTTTACTATTTTTTTCTTTTTGTATAAATGCAAATGAAATTAAAATTAATCAAATGGTTCTGATGGATAATTTTCATGCTAAGTTTCACTTGAAATCTACAAAAAAAGATTCACCAAGTATCGTTCTAGACTGTCAAAGCTTTATTAATAAGCTAGATTTTTATGATAAAAATCAAATGAAAACATCAGATAATATCATCGGTAACGATGAGTGTGAAACAATGTATAATCACGTTAATAGATGTTTAGATAGTAAAGGGATCAAATGTTTTGATCCCATGAATATTAATATAGATTCTTGTGGCTGTTAGTTTTTAAAGATAAATAGCAAAATTAATTAAGTATTCAACTTGATCCATTTTATCTTGCACTTCTTCTAATCGATTATCATCTGAAGACTTTAAAGTTGGAACAGTTGCGATACCTAGTAGCGCGTACTCTCTTGTGAACGCATACCTTGCAGAAGCAGCAACTTCAAATTTTTCACTATCGTCTTTGTCTACTTCTATAATATGGTTGTAGGTAAAAGTAAGCCCTGTTTCTAATTTATCAGTAACCTGATAAGTCGGAGAAACTCTAAGTCTGTATTCATGATTTCTAGTATAGGCACTAGCATAGTCATTAACTAAGTATCTTTTGTATCTAATGTATGATGTGTATTTGTTAATTTTAAAATTACCAGCAAGAGGTCTACCAAAGTAAGCTCTTACTTGAAGGTCACCATTGTTTCCGTAATACTCTCTAAAAAAGTCGCTCGACTGGTAATTTGCTCGTGCTTGAAGTCTAACATCTGCAATACCATTTTCTTTAAATTTAGTCGGCTTATATAAAAGTTTTAACGTCGTTTCTCCAATGTCATCAATGTTTTTATCCTTGCTCCCTTCATCGCTCACTCTATCAAAATACTGTTGAGATAAACTAACAGTTGTTTTTTTATTTAAACGATAACCAGGCTCTACTTTGTACATTGTTGATGATCCATTTATCTCATAATCTTCATCTCGATCAGCTCTTTGAAATAAGGTTTCAGCTTCTAAAGTTAAATCAATGTTTTTATTGAATGATTTAACAGGGTTTAGAGTCGCTTGACTTGTTGTTGCTGTATAAGCAAAGTTCATAAAGCCCATAGAAGTAAGTAATAGAGTCCATTTTTTCATTTAAAATTTCCAGTTTAGTGAATCTAAAAACTCGTATAACATGCTGTTGCAGAGGGCATAAGTTAAGATCAGGTAAGTGAAAAAATTACATGGCGATTCCCATAAATATTCAAATTTTATAAATAAATGCTTGGTTTTTTATCTGAATTTTTAGGAGTACGTATTATGATCAATAAATTCTTTTTAAGCGCATTTACGATGATATTTTTCACTTTTCAAGCAATGGCCATCAATTGCGAACAAAATATCGATTTATCCAGTTTTCACAAGGACCCAAAAGCTTTTTTAAATGCTCCTGTTTTAAAGTTGGATGAAAACTGTAAAAAATCAGAATATTCATACTTCAAGGGGAGTATTGTAGAGTCTCAAGATTTCATTACAGCGAAAGATAGTTTTAGAAAAAGCTTGTGTCATACAGATAAGAAAACAGGGCAGCGTGTTTGTCTAAAAGATATTGAAGCTGGAGAAGATGTTTTAGAAGGAAGAGCACCTATCCAAAGTGTAGACAGGGCAGAAAACTTAGTTTCTAGTTCTACAGTCGTTAGAAATATTAAGTCTCTTGATCAGTTTACTTCAGGTAAAGTAAAAAAACAGCCTTGGTCAGATTGGTACTGGCCTATAGCTGTAGGGCAGTTAAGTTATAGATATGCAGATAATTCAATGTTAACTGCATTTCAAAACTCAGGACTAGAAGGTAAAGAAGCATGGCCATGGATGCAAGACTGGCATCAAAATAATAGACCTACAAATTTTGTAGAAAACTTATATTTATCTCCAGCTGAAAAATACGATATCTTAGTAGGTGATTCTAATTTTACTTTTACAAGATCGATGCTTTCAACAGGACAGTCTTATTATAATAGAGCAGGATATGTTGAAACTTGGATGGGAATTTGTCATGGCTGGGCACCTGCAAGTTATATGCTTCCAAGACCTATTAAGACAATCGAAGTTACGGCCGTCGACGGTTATACAAAAGTAAAGTTTAGGCCCTCAGATTTAAAGTCACTTGCATCTCAGCTTTGGGCCACAGGACAGCAGCAAACAAAGATTATTGGAGGGAGATGTAATAAAAAAAATCCACGTACAGATAGAAGAACAGGGCGTATTTTAGATCAAGAATGTTTTGATAATAATCCTGGAACATGGCATCTAGCTGTAACCAATCAGCTTGGGCGCTTACAAAAAACTTTTGTTATGGATGCAACTTATGATTACGAAGTTTGGAACCACCCCGTAACAGAGTACAGCTACACATATTTTAATCCTAAAACGATGCAAGAAGCAGAGCTAGAAAATAGCATCTTACCAACCTCTAAATTTTCTAATGATAAGTTCAGAAGGTATAGATCTCGAAATGCAGCTTATGTTGTCGGGATCAAAATGGAAGTGAAATACTTGGTAGAAACGATGCCTTCTTTAAATGCATTTGATGATGAATCAACTGATGCTTTTAATTTTGCGTATTATACTTATGACTTAGAATTAGATTCAAACTTTAATATTATCGGTGGAGAGTGGTATACTAATAAGCACCCTGACTTTTTATGGACTCCTTATGAGCAATCACACGCTGTTTCAGCAGTTGATAGCTATCTTCCTTCATACTTGGATTTGGAAAACCTAAGTTTATCTAGTTTGAAAAAATATGCTCCTTATGCTTCTCAGAGACAACAACCTGTAGGAAAACTTGTAGAGGCATTATTAGAGGAAGCTAGTACTGTAAAATAGTGAAAGCTTATTTCTTTTTAATTTTTCTCTTAGCTCCAAGCATTTTATTCGCAGCTAAGAACTCTTGGAAGGTTGTTATTTATATGCAAGCAGATAACAACCTTGCTTCTTATGCGTTTTGGGATTTAGCAGAGATTCAGCAAAATATTTCTGATCAGATTCCAGTACTTGTTCATTTGGACTTACCAGATAAAGAAAATCTTTATCATTTAAAAGTGCAAAGAGATGAAAAGGAAATTGTTTTTTCAAAGGAAGAATTTGATAAGTGGTCTATCGAAAATATCCAACAGCATATTGTAAAAAAGATTCCTGAAACAAATGATCAAAATCAGCAAGAAAGCTTGTTGTCCTTTCTTATTGAATCAGAGAAAGAATATCCGACAGAAAATACTTTACTGGTGTTTTGGGGACACGGAGAAGGTTATAGTTTTGATCAAAATTCTGCTTTTGGTGGTATTGCTTTAGATGAAAATCCGAAAAGTAAATTAACGATATCTGAAATCAATGACGTAATTAGTGCTTATAATAAAGAAAGTAATAAAGAGTTAAACATTGTTGCTTTTGATGCTTGCTTGATGCAAACCCTTGAAGTGATGAGTGAGTTCAATAGCGAAGTGAAATTTATAGTAGGGTCAACGCAAATTCAAGATTACCGAGGTCTTCCTTATGATCAAATTCTTTCATATATGAATCATGCCCTCGCTCTTGATTCAAGTGACTCTGATTCGTCTGAGGATTATTATTTGGCCAAAAAGCTTCCAGAGCTATTTGATATTTCAGCTAAAGAGCAATTGATGTATCAAAAAAGTACGATGAGTGTGGTGGCCCTAAGTCAGCTTCATAATGACTTTCTCCATGAGTTTGATTTATTGATGAAAGTTATAAATGTTGAGTTGTCAGCGAACTTTGAAAAGCTTTTAGCGATACAATTTAAGTTAGCGCAATTACCACGTTTTTTAGGTGAGAGTATTGATATAAAGTTTTTATTAGCGCAGTTTGAAGATATTTTTTCTGAAAACCCAGTGGTTTTTTATCAGCTGCTTAAAGCAGAAGATGCTTTGGATCGTATGATCTTGAATTATTACTATGGGGCTTCTTATTTTGAGAATCAAAATTATTTCTTAGGTCAATTTAGAGCGCTGGGAATATGGTTACCTAGCGGCCAATATGTTTTTGAGAGTAGAATTAATGATTTTAAGAATTCGTCCTTTTATGAAAAAGTAAATAATTGGAATCTTTTTTTAGAGCTAATCTTTTAGACAAAAAAAAGCACTCTTAACAAGAGTGCTTTGTATTATTGTTTTATAATTTTATTACTAAAGTTTTGAAACTTGAGATGCTAATCTTGAAGTTTTTCTTGCAGCTGTTGACTTGTTTAATGCCGAGCTTTTTGCAAGCTTTGAAAATAAAGATTGAACAACAGTTAATTGCTTAGATGCCTCATCTTTATTTTTATCTGTAATTAGTTCTCTAAGTTTTTTTACTTGAGTTCTAAGTCTAGTTGTTTTCCACTTATTGTTTTGTCTACGCTTTTCAGAAGTTTTAATTCTTTTCTTTGCCGATTTATGATTGGCCACAATTTGCTCCTATCTGATTAATTCAAT
>CATLVU010000149.1 GCA_950061135.1 uncultured Oligoflexia bacterium | reverse complement strand
GTGTAAAATACCGGAGCTATTTTCTCGCTTTCCTTTATAGCCTCGAGACAAAACCATCACCTCTTGATCCATTTTTTCTAATAGTTTTATTAGCCAGATCGTTAAGGGGGTTTTTCCTGTTCCACCAAAAGTTATATTTCCAACTGAAATGATAGGAACCTTAAAGTAATTTTTTTTAACTATATTGTATTCAAATAAAAAACGACGAAATTGATAAACCTTATCCCATAAGACTGATAGTGGTTTTAAAAATAAGTTTTGACTTAAGTTTTTAATCATTTATTACACGTGCCATATAATCTGGTATATCAATCTGATCACCTGTTAATAATGTCTTTGTCTGTGCAAGTTTTTTTACTAGTTGATCTCCATTATTATTATCTATCCACTTATCTAGATGTAAACAAATATTCTCTGGATTAACTTGCTTTTGGACAAGTTCAGGAAAAATCATTTCACCATGGACGATATTCGTAAGGCTTATAGGCCCTTTGTATGGAACCAGAAATTTAATAATTAACTGAGACAACAAAGATACCTGATAACAGACAACCGTTGGAACTTGAAATAAACCAGTCGTTAAGGTTACTGTACCACTAGCGGCCATTGATAAATCTGCCCACTCCAATGCTTCTGAAAGTTGATCAGAATTCCATACCTTATCAACCTTTCCCGTATTCATGTTTTGATAGTTCTCAACATTTACAGAATCAGATGTAACAATTCCAAACTTCGCATGGGGATATTTTTTTTCAAGAATAATTTTTGTATCTAAAAAAATAGGAAGAAGTTTAGAAACCTCATTATTTCTAGAACCAGGTAATAAAAGTATATTTAATCTAGAAGCAGTATTTAGACTCTTCGTCATTGGCAATAACTTCGGTCCGTGCTCTATCATAAGGGGATGAATTACAGATTTAATTTTAGTTACACCCCGTTTTGAAAACCATTCTTTTTCAAAAGGCAAAATTGTAAATAAAGTGTGTACACATTTTTGAATTACACGAGCTCGCCAAGGCTTCCAAACCCAAGCTTGAGGAGCGACATAATATAAAACCTTTACCCCTTGAGACTCTAGTTTTTTTGCCAGTTTTAAATTAAAAGTTTGAAAGTCAATTAAGATTGCAGTTTTACACTGGCGCTTGTGAACTTCCTCTACTAAGCGATCAAAGGCCCTATAATAAAAAGGAATCTTAGTAAAAACTTCAGTAAATCCAAGGCCAGAAAAGTCTCTAACATGATAAATAAGTTCAACGCCTAATTTTTCTAATCGTTCTCCACCCACTCCAAAGAAATTAATTTGAGGATTTTCACTTATTAATCTTGGAAGAAAAGTTAAAGCATGGTCTTCACCAGACTTTTCCCCTGCAATAATTAAGCAAGACTTTGTATCCATTATCTATATTTTCACTTCTGATTGTGTTTCTAAAGAATTTAAAACATCATTTACAACCTTAACTGCGTAGGCACCATCTTCATAATTCACAAAAACATCAGCTCCCTCTAATACTGAATTATAAAAATATTCTTGCTCAACAAGTAAATGATCTCTTTTTTCATATCCATTTGTTTTTACAAATTCACCATTTTCAAATTGACCATCAGTTGCAAAAGAATATTGATTAGAAAAAAGATCAACATATAGGCATCCTTGCTCAGACATTATTTCTAAAGATCTCTTCTCTTCGGTGTGGTTTCTTCCAGAAGTGATAATTACAGTATCACCAAGTTCTGTTTCGAAAAAAGCTGTAACATGATCCCAATGCTTAGTTCTAATTTTATGGCCTTTTGCCTTAACTTTAACAAAACTAGCTCCTGTTAAATACTTAACGAGATCGATATCATGAATCATTAAATCCTGAACCACATCAACATCAGTTGCTCGACCTTTAAAGGGAGCATAGCGATCAATTTTAATTGTTCGCGGTGATTGCATACTCTTTAACTGGTCTCTGGCAATGTCCCATACTTGATGACATCTCTCACTATGACCCACCTGTAACACTCTATCTTTGATCAATGGTTCCAAAGATTTAGTTTGTTCGACAGTGGAGCACAATGGTTTTTCACAAAAAACATGTTTTTTATTTTCAAGTAATTGTTTTACACATTCAAAATGAACAGATGTTGGTGTTACAACTATCGCTGCATCAATCTCATCAATAATATCGCCTATATTAGCTACAACTTTTATTTGAGAATATGTCTCTTTAATTTTCTTTGCACTCTCGGCATTTGGTTCAACAATTGCCACGAGTTCTGACTTTTCAAGTTGGTCTGCTTTTTGCGCATGCCACTTTCCAAGATGACCATGACCTATTATCGCTACTTTTACTTTTTTCATTGATTCTCCTAAGACATGAATGGAGCTGGGCCCATCTCACTCATTGCAATGAATTCCGCGAAAGATTGAACAATCGCATTCTGCTCATACTCTGTTAGATTTTCTTTATGAAGGACAAAGCTTCGAGGTGATAATGTTGAACTCTCCATTAAGCGATAGAACTCTACAAACTCAGAGATTTCTTGTTTATCAAATCCCCTTCTTTTAAGCCCAATTATGTTTACACCCTTTAAGCGTATTCTATTTCCATAAGCTGTACAATAATGAGGGATATCTTTATCAACGGCAGAGGCACCACCAATAAAAGCTCCATTGCCAAGAGTGACAAAAGGAGTGACACCACATTGTCCTCCCATCTGTACAAAGTCACCTAAAGTCACATGACCTGCACAAGCACAACCACTTGCCAACGTTACATTATTTCCAATACGACAATCATGCGCTATGTGAACCGTTGACATAAAATACCCGTTATCGCCAATCACTGTAACCTTGTCTTGCTTTAGAGTTGCACGGTGAACAGTGCATCCTTCACGAAATAAATTATTATCTCCGATGATCGTTTTTGTAGGCTCATTGTTATAAGACTTATCTTGAGGAGGAAGACCAATTGCACAGAACTGATAAAATGTATTGTTTTTACCAATTTCAGTATGTCCTTCAACTACAACATGTGATTTTAAGTATGAATTATCGCCTATTTTAACGTTTTTTCCGATCATACAGTATGGACCGACTGTTACATTTTCACCTAATATCGCTCCATCTTCTATTATTGCTGTTGGATGAATAGAGCTCATTTACGTTCTCCTTTATGAACAATCAATTTAGCTAAAATTTTAGATTGTCCCATAATTTCGTCATTATGAAATACTTTACAGTCATATTGAACGACAGGCCCTCTCGTCTTTTCTAAGTAAGAAGTAACTTTCAGTTTCATACCTGGACCAATTGGTTTTCTAAACTTACATGCCTCCGCTCCAAGAAGTAATGTATCAACATTAACCCCATCAATTTTTAAACCATTCATTCCAAGAGAAGCAAATGCTGCGGACTGAGCCATCATTTCAACTTGAATTACACCTGGTAAAATAGGATTTCCAGGAAAGTGTCCTCCCAAAATTGGCATATCATCTTTTACTTCAAACCAAGCAATAACCTCAGTGCCAACTAAGTCCTTGAAGTTCTCTTTTTTAATGTCCGGATTAGGTATAACCACAGTTTCAACTTCATCAATAAATAAAAACGGATCTCTATGAGGAATTACTTTTTTTACTTGTTCTTTATTTAGCAACATAGGTTAAAGTCCTTTTAATTTTGCTTGGGCCCTTAGCCATTCGGATAAAGGCCTTGCTGGATGACCTGCGAGTTTTGTTCCTGCTGGCCATTTCGAATTCTCAGAAGCAACTGCATAAGCTGCCATTTGGACTCCTTTACCAAGGTGAGCACCTGGAGCGGCTCCTGCCCCTCCACCAAAAATGACATAATCTTCTAAAACAACACTTCCTGCTATTCCTGCTTTACCACAAAGAATACAATGCTTTCCAATTTTTGCATTATGAGCAATCTGACAACCATTATCGATTTTAGTTCCATCACCTATCTCTGTTGGAGTAAATGCACCAGCATCAATATTTGTTCCAGCACCAATCTCAACGTTATTTCCAATTTTAACACCACTAAAATGCCAAATCTTTTTATGTTCACCATCGATAAAGTTATAGCCAAAACCATCTGCACCTATGGTTGTTGATGCATTAATTCTTGTGTTCACTCCAATCTGAGTGTAGGGATAAATCGTCACATTTGGGTTTATGACACAATTATCTCCAATTATAACTTCAGGTAATATAACGACCCCTGGCATAATGATGACATCTTTTCCGATTGTCACGTTTTCGCCAATAAAAACATTTTGAGATATTTGCGCGCTTGGGTCTATTTCAGTAGTTCCCATTTGACGGCCATCAACTTGATAATTTAAATGATCATATTTTTTCTTAAAAAAATCTTCAGACCATAGACACATTGACTGATCAACGCTCTTAACTGTGCACAGGTTTTTAATATTTTTATCAAACCATTCTTGATTTCTTAAAGCATTAAAACATTTCTCTTCTACAGCAACAAGAATAGACTCTGAGTTATTTGAGAAACTTTTTTCAAGTTTGTCTGCAAATCGCTGAGTTCTCACAAGCACAATTGTTTTATCAACAGGATAGTCCGCAGGAGAAATACCCTCTAGCTTAAGATCATCATTGCTAATTCTAATGATGTTTAAACTAGAGTCTAATTGCTTTAAATTATCAATTTGCATTATTTTTTGTGTTTTTTATCGTAGGCCTTAATAACTTTTTCTGTTAGGTCTACTTTTGTTTCCGCATATACAACAGGTGAAGAAGTAATTTCAAAAGTCATTGTTACTTTTTCTTCTTTTGAAACAGCATCAATAATTGGTTTAAGCTTTTCTAAAAGTGGTTTTTTTAATTCAGCTTCTTGTTTTTGAATTTCTTTTTGAAACTTAGCCTGCATTTGTTGAATCTTCTGAACAGTTGCTCGCATCTCATTTTCTTTTTTAGCTTTAGCTGCATCAGTAAGAACCATACTTTGTTTTTTATAGTCTTCTTGTAATTTTTTTATTTTTTCTTCTTCTTTTTTCAACTGAGCCTGTTTTGAATCAAAGGACTTTTTCAAAGTATCATTAACACTTTTTCCTTCATTAACTGTATCAATGATTTTTCCAATATTAACAATTCCTATCTTAACTGCTCCCATTGCATTGATAGACATAACAGCAACTAAAATACATAAAAATTTTTTCATACTAATCTCCTAAAATAACTGGCCTATATCAAAGTGAAATTGCTGGCCTTCTTCTCTTGGCTTTGGATCGATTGGATAACCAAATTCAAATCTTAATACCCCTATTGGAGAGAACCATCTAAAACCAAATCCATAATCTTGTCTTAATTCTATTTCTTCGTCGAATTCTTCTTCATAAACAT
>CATLVU010000148.1 GCA_950061135.1 uncultured Oligoflexia bacterium | reverse complement strand
AGTAAGTATTTCTACTAGAGAACTTTTATTTAGATTCCCTAAAACAGCTACTACCGGTAATCTGCCAATAAATTCTGGGATCAGACCAAATTTTAAAAGATCTTCTGATTCCACTTTATTAAGTAAGTTTGTTTTTTCATATCTATCATGAATTCTTAGTTTTGATTCAAAACCAATAGATGTATCTTTTTCTCTCGAATCAATAAGTTTCTCTAAACCTGAAAAAGCACCTCCGCAAATAAATAAAATATTAGTAGTATCAACTTGTAAAAATTCCTGCTGTGGATGTTTTCTACCACCTTGTGGAGGGACAGATGCTGTAGTTCCTTCCATTAATTTTAACAAAGCTTGTTGAACACCTTCACCAGAAACATCTCTTGTTATAGAAGGGTTTTCTGACTTTCTTGCAATCTTATCGATCTCATCAATATAAACAATACCACGCTGAGCTCTTTCAATATCATAATCACAATTTTGAAGAAGGTTTAAAATAATATTTTCTACGTCTTCACCAACATAACCTGCTTCTGTAAGAGATGTTGCATCTGCAATTGCAAATGGCACGTTTAAATACTTTGCTAACGATTGCGCTAATAAAGTCTTCCCTGAACCAGTAGGTCCAGCTAAAAGAATATTTGATTTTTGAAGCTCAACCTGATCACCTTTTTTAGCATCTTTTGGATTTTGAGCAATTCTCTTATAATGATTATGGACAGCAACAGAAATAATTTTCTTAGCACGGTCTTGTCCAATCACATAGTCATCTAGGTGTCTTTTTATTTCGTGCGGTTTTGGAACATTATCTAATGCGGTTTTCGTGACTGTTTTTACTGAGTCTTCATAAATTATATCATTACAAAGTTCAATACATTCATCACAAATATAAACACCAGGCCCTGCAATTAATTTTTTAACCTCTTTTTGAGATTTGCCACAAAAATTACAGTTTAGTGAGCTTTGTCCATCGCTTCTTTTCTTTGTAGTCATTACAATCCTTTTTTACTTTTTACCTTTAGGCTCAATAATATTATCAATCAGACCCATTTCTTTTGCAGCAGCTGGACTTAGATATCTATCTCTATCCATTGCTTTTTCATACTCTTCAAAACTCTTTGCTGTTGATGTGTGATCAACATAAATTTGAGTCAATTGTCCTTTTAAATCTAAAATCTCTTTTGCCTGAATTTCAATATCACTAGCTTGTCCTCTGGCACCGCCTAGTGGCTGGTGAATCATAATTCTTGCATGAGGCAAAGAGTATCTATGCTCTTTATGTCCAGCAGCTAATAAAAGTGAGCCCATAGAAGCCGCAAGACCTACACAATAAGTGTAAACAGGGCATGAGATGTGTTGCATAATATCATAAATACCAAGTCCTGCATAGACACTACCGCCTGGACTATTAATATAAAAATGGATCGGTGCTTCGCTATCAGATTGCTCCAAGAATAGCATCTGCGCCACTAATAGGTTCGCTACCGTATCATTAACTTCTGTCCCAAGAAAAATAATTCTATCTAAAAGTAATCTTGAATAAATATCGTATTGTCTTTCCCCACGGGCTGTTTGTTCGATAACTACTGGGTTTGGGATATACATTTTCACCATTTCACACTCCAACTTTATTGTTTTTAATTGATAATTTTCATATAACTACTCGGTTCTTATTAACCTTACCTTTAAAAATAATTTCGCTGTTTGTACGCTTTTTCAAGGTAAAAACATAATTAATTTAATAACTTAAACGTTTTCTTAATTAGTCCCATATTTTCACCAGAAATCTTTGCCGGGGCCACATCGCACAAGTAATTTTTATCTAGTTGGTTTAAGAAAATATTACAATTACTATCATTTTGGCCCCTCCCCCTTGAATAAGCATATTTTCATCCCTATAACCAAGTACATTCGACAGGTAATTTGAGAGAGAAAGTTGGCATCTTATTTGCTCGAGTAGATATAGGAAATTAATAATGATTTCCATGGCCCCCGCAGGAGTACACGTTTATGGCAGAGATTTTTTCATTTAATGAGTTTCGAGACAAAAAATTTCTAAAAGAAGAGGAAAAGCAATTTAAAAAATATCTAGGAAGTTTAAAACAAGAAGAATTACAATATGAAGCCGATTACATTTTAGAGCATATGGATAACCCAAGTGTTTCAGAAGACTTTTTACTTAAAAGTGCTTTATTGATGGAAGAACTTGCTCAAAGAGTAAACTCATCTCAGCTTTCTGATCGAATTACTAAGTATTCTTCACAAATCCGAGAAAAAATGAATGGAAACGTCCACTGATCTTAAGCATGATTTTATAAACCAGTCTCTTCGAATAGAGATTATACAAAAACTTATTTGTGAGTGTTTAGAAGAAAAAAAAGAAGTGGAAGATCAATTATATATCGATCTTAAAGAATCTTTAGAGAAACAACTCTCCATTTTAAATTCACTTCATAGTTAAACACTCATACTGCCTTGAAATTAGTAATGAAATTTCTTTTAAAGACAAACTCAAATTAAATCCCATCAAATCTGCAATTAAATAAACTTTCTCATCAGTACTATTTGAATCAATTAGCATTTTTAGGTACAACAAATTTTTTTTGTAATAAAAAAGATAGTCTTGTAAAAGAGCTTTATTCTCGCAAACAACTTCTAACTGATTTTCCTCTAAGCTTTTTTTAACTTTTAAGCGAATAGTATTTTGTTTAAAAAGAAAGTTTTTATAAGCAATCAGCTCTTCCATTTCCATGTTAGAGTACTCATAAAAGTCTTGATTCATCTGGAATATACAACTGCCTACTGCAGAGTGAGTTATTGAGTCTTCAATTATTATGTGAGTACGAGAAATACCACTTATATGAGATGTATATTCTTTATTATTAAATTGATAAATAATTGGCGCCTTATACGGGGCCCAAATATTTATACTAGAGAAGCTCACTAGCGATTTCTGATAATGGAGAACGCTCCCCTTGAACAAGTCTTGAGTGGGCAACAATCTCTTCATTTTTTAATCTATCAATACAATAAACCAGACCATTATTAATCGAATCTAGATACGGGTTATCGATCTGATCACTATCTCCTGTCAGGACGATCTTAGTTCCTTCTCCGGCTCTTGTGATAATTGTTTTGATTTCATGTGGAGTTAAGTTCTGAGCTTCATCAACAATCATAAATTGTCCTGGCAGTGAACGTCCCCTAATATAAGTTAGCGGCTCAACATGTAAAAGACCTTGATTGATGAGCTCATCCCATGTTGTTGTTTGATTATTAGCTCTTTGATTTCCAAAGAGAAAATCAATATTATCGAAAATAGGTTGCATCCAAGGACCTAACTTTTCATTTACATCTCCAGGTAAAAAACCAAGGTCTCTTCCCATTGGAACAATTGGACGAGAAACAAGAACTCTAGAAAATTGCTGTCTTCCGATAGCACACTCAAGTCCTGCTGCAATCGCCAATAATGTTTTTCCCGTTCCGGCCTTACCGACGAGAGAAACTAAATTTACTTCATGATTCAATAAGGCATCAAATGCAAATTGCTGTTCAACATTTTTAGGATGGATACCCCAAACACCTTCGCGCATTTTAATTAAAGGTACAATTCCTTTTTTTCCACCATGATATCTTCCAAGTAAACGATGTTGTGGGTTTCCTTCTTCATGAACGATAATATATTCGTTTGGAAAAAAAGTTTTAGCTTCTGCTTCTGATAATTCTAAAAATCGACTGCTCTCAAATTCTTTTAGTCTCTTTATATCTACTTCGAAGTTTCTTTGTCCGGAAAAAATCTCTTCGGCAGTAGAAATCTCTGTACTTTCGTAATCTTCTGCAGCCAAACCTAAAGCATCACCTTTAAGTCTTAAGTTAATATCTTTTGTTATTAAAACAACTTCATGACCTTTTTCTTTTAATGAAAGAGCATCCGCTAAAATTAAATTATCGTTAATCGATAAATCTATACCTGCATGTTTAGTCGCAGGCTCTCTAAGAATACTTATTTGAAGTATTCCACCATTCTCTAATGAAACTCCTGAAACTAAAGACCCTTGCGCTCGTAAATTATCAACAAGTCTTGCAAAGTATCTGGCGTTTCGACCATTCTCATTTTGGTCTTTTTTAAATCGGTCTAATTCTTCAACTACGATTAGTGGTATAAAAATATTATTATCACCAAATTTATTTATGGCCGTTGGGTCAAATAACAGAACGTTTGTGTCAAGTACGAAGGTTTTTTTTGATTTTTTGTTCAAGAATGCTCTCCATGCGTGAGGTAAAAATGCTTAATGCAAGATTTAACTCAATTGTAGGAAATTTATGGCATAAATGTAAAGTCGAACATACTTAAATAGATAACAAATCGATTTGATTCTTGCTGTAATAACTTTTCACCTGTTTCAACAGTGTAAAAGCCTGCAAATAATTTTATTAGCCCTGTGCTAAGTTTTAATCCATAACTATAGTTATCAGTAGCATTAATACCGCCATATAAACTTACAGCTGGTGTTAAGCCTATTTCAGTACCAAGTTTTAAACGCCTCATAAATTCCATTTGCTTTTCCAAATGGTCAACATCTAAGGAAACAGTGAAGTTTAAACCAGGAGCAATTGAAGTTCTGAACGCAGAACCAAATGTAGCACGATATGGTTGTGGGGCGACTTCTAAATCTTGCTCATTACTATCTGTGTGTAAAATTGTATAAACATCTATAAGAGCAAGTCCCAAAAGCAATTGAGAACTACCGTAACTTTTTGCGTACTCAAAACCAATATCAAAACCCCAACCACTTCCTCTAACTTGACCTAAGTCTTCTAAAATCTCTTCCGCTGTATCATTATTTAAAGCTCCAAGTAAGGAAGTCCCTGCTAAATTATAAGAACCATATATTCCCTCTCGCTGAAGATACTTTGTACTAACTCCCCATGCTAAATGTTCTCCACCTCCCTCTTTTGAAAAGTTTCCTTTATAGGCATGGCCATAGCCCATAATAAAACCTCTATCGTAACGGTGGTCTACATCAAGCATTGGATTTACTTGGTTTTGTAAATGAAATTTTGTTTGGTAGTTTACAATAGCTGATATTCCAAACCCTTCAAGTTTCAGCCCTGGGTTGTATCCCATTCCTAAAAAAATAGGATAATCCAATATAGCATCTGATACATCTGCAGGGTCAGAACCAAGATCATTGAAACGATCCTGATCTTTTAATGCATTTGTTCCCATAAGTTCAATATTAACTGGATTAAATGAGAAACCATCATGGCGTGCAAGAGTCGCAGGATTGTAAAATAAAGTATATTCATCATCTGCAATTGCTGTGTAAGCTCCCCCCATTAATAGAGCGGTAGGACTTTGAGCAATGTATCTTGTTTCAAAAGCATAAAGTGTATTTGAAAATATGAGTAATCCAATTAAATACTTCATTCAAAAATCGTCTCAAAAAATATTGCATGCCATTTTTCAACCATCCCTATATCTTCATCCATACATTGATCGATTGAAGTGTATTCTCTTAGTGTTGCAATAGCATCTTGTGTTTCAGCAGGGCCATCATTAAATGGAAAAACCCCGCCTCCTGTATCTTGCTCCTCTGCGGCTTGTGCAGCATCT
>CATLVU010000147.1 GCA_950061135.1 uncultured Oligoflexia bacterium | reverse complement strand
GGAAGAAGAAGCCCCTCCAGAAGAAGAGGAAGAAGTCCTTGATCCTGCGATCGTTACAGAGCTGGAAGAAATAGGAAATACATATATTTCGTATATGGATATCGATTTTAATTTTGTTTTTCCTCCAGCCTTTGAAATTTCTCAATTGGACCCGACGGACTCTTATTGCCAAGACTTATTAAATGGCGGGGGAGTAGGAAATTGCGATACGTCATTTATAGTGGCTTCGGGAGCACAGACTGATTACTTGGTAGAATTTATCTATCAAAATTATCAAAGAAGAGACTTAGATTTTCCAATTCAAGGCTTAAGCCGATATGTTGAATTAGCCTTAACTACAATTGTTATGAATTCAAATGTAACAACTGCAAATTATCAAACAGCAAAACTAGTCGAAGATGGTGAAGCTCCTTTTTGTGATTCAGTTGGGGGACTTCAAGAGTTTTATTTTGACAATGACTTTGGGCCTCCTCCTGCATTTAACGGAGCTGGGGACTATAGAATTTTTAACCAGGCCTATAGCTATACGGAAGCGCAAAGAACAGAAATTATAGATGCTTTCGATGCATTAAGCGGTGTTGATATAACTTCAATCCAAACTTGGGCGATGAATAGAGGGTTAATGATGGATTCAGCTCAGGCTAACCCATGTCCTTAAGAGTACTTTCTAATTCAAGTGCTGTGTAATTTGATTTGATATTTGAAATATTAATCGTAATTCTCGCAAAAGGTAGAGGGAGCTTCGCTTTATTCCATGCTTTTTCAAAGATCTTCACATGCTCAATACTAACTCTTACTGGAATAATAGGAACTTCTGTTTTGTTTTGAATCGAAATAACGCCTTCTTTAACTTTGTAAATAGGTCCTCTAGGCCCATCAACTGCGTGAACAAGGTTAGAGCCAGATTTTACTTTTTTTATAACTGAGAGGAGGGCCTTAACAGCACCTCTTGATGACGATCCTCTAATTGGTGAATATCCAAAACTTTGGATAACATGACTCATGATTTCGCCATCTTTTGACATGGAAATCATTCCAGCAAAGTTTTTGTGGGCAAAGTAATTTAATAGGCATAATTCATCTTGATGAAAAAAAGCGATGATTCGATGTTTAGAATAATCATGAAAAAATGTTTCATCATTTGGGTTTAAAAAATTTAATTTATATCGAAAAGTTAAACCTAAAAGTTTAAAAATAAATGCGGCAAATTTTCCAATTAAATAGGCTTTCATTGTTAAGAATAGGAAAGCCCGTGAAGGCTTTCCTAAAAAATTTTATTGATCAAGAACTTTTTTAAATTCTTCTTTCATTATAGGAACAATTTTAAATAAATCACCAACAATACCATAGTCTGCTTTAGTAAAAATTGGTGCATCTGGATCAGTATTGATTGCAACAATAACTTTTGATGTTCTCATTCCAGCTAAGTGTTGAATCGCACCTGAAATTCCACAAGCGATATACAATGATGGGGAAACAGTTTTACCTGTTTGACCTACTTGCATATCTGGAGCTGCATAGCCTGAGTCAACAGCTGCTCTAGAAGCACCAACAGTTGCTCCGATAACTTCTGCAAAGTCTCTTAGAATTGAAAAATTATCAGAGTTCTTCATCGCTCTACCACCAGAAACAATAATATTTGCTTCTGTTAAATCAACTTGCTCACTAGCAGAAGCAATGATCTCTTTGATTGTTGCTCTAATTTCACCTGCTGTAACAGTAGCATCAGAAGCTTCTCCTGCACCTGCTGTTTTAGTTTCAGGCATTCCAAGTGCATTTGGTCTTACTGTAACAAAGTGAGGCTTTGGTCCTTGAAGGTTTACCTTTGCAAGACATTTACCTGCAAATAATGGCCTTGTTCCGTTGAACTGATCTCCATCAAAAATAAAATTTGTACAATCTGATGCTAGTCCAGCCTCAAATTTTGTTGCAAGTCTTGGAAGCATATCTTTACCAAGAGCAGTAGCACCAGCTAAAACATAGTCATAGCTACCTTTTGATATGAAATCGTGAAGCGCATTTGAATAACCTTCAGGAGAATATTTATCTAAGTTATCACCTTTAAGTTTATGAACTTTACTGGCCCCATACTCTGCTAAAACTTTAACTTGATCATCGCCAAGATCACCAACGACAGCAACCTCAGCATTTTGACCTGCAAGTTTTCCTAAAATTTCTAGAGTAACAGGTTTAACGTTTCCTTTATTTGTTTCTGAAAATACTAATACATTTGCCATTTTTTTCTCCTAAATTACTTTCGCTTCTGTTCTAAGAAGACCTACAACTTCTCTTACAACTTCTTCTTGTTTTGCTTCGTCCATTGCATCGAACTTTTTACCAGCTGGTTTTTCTGGAGGTAGTGTAAAGTCAGAATAAACAACTCTTCTGTCATCGGCACTTACTCCAACATCAGCTAAGCTCAGTTTTTCCATTGGTTTTTTCTTTGCTTTCATAATCCCTGGAAGTGAAGCGTATCTTGGAGTATTGATACCCTTGTTCGTCGCAAGAATACATGGAGTGTTTAATTCGTAAACTTCTAATGCTCCACCTTCAACTTCTCTTTTTACAGTTACTGTTTCACCATTTTGTTCAAAGCCAACGATAACACTTACAGAAGGAAGGTTCATCATTGTTGCTAAAACTTGAGGAACTTGCAGACAGTCATCGTCAATTCCTTGTTTTCCACAAAGAACTAAGTCAGCACTCTTTCCTGTTTTATCAATAGCGCCTTTTAAGGCTTTTGCAATTGAGTATGAATCAAGATTATCTTCAGCTTCAACAAGTACAGCATCATCAGCACCCATTGCCATTGCAGTTCTTAGGGCTTCAGTATCTTTTACTCCTCCAACTCTTACAACAGTAACAGTTGAACCAGCATTAGCTGCCTTTACTTGAAGTGCTTGCTCTACTGCGAACTCATCATATGGATTCATAATCCACTTGATTGCAGTTGTTTCAATAAATGTACCATCGCCGTTAGGCTTAACTTTTGTTTCCGTATCTGGAACTTGTTTTACACAGACAAAAATATTCATTTTCTCTCCTTTAGTATTTTTTTAAAACTTCTTTTGCTATTACTAATCTTTGTATTTGACTGGTTCCTTCATAAATTTGAATCAGTTTTGCATCTCTCATAAGCTTCTCAACAGGGTACTCTTTGGAGTAACCATAGCCGCCATAAACTTGAACAGCATCGGTTGTGATTTCCATGCAAGCATCAGCTGCAAATGCTTTTGCATAAGAGGCCACTTCTGTATTCTTTAGGCCTTGATCTAATAACCAAGCAGCTTTTTGTACTAAAAGCCTAGAGGCTTCAACTTTCATGGCCATATTTGAGATCATCATTTGTATTGCTTGATGTCCAGCAATTTCGACACCAAATTGTTTACGCTCTTTGGAATACTTAGCTGCGCAGTCTAAAGCTCTTTGAGCCCCGCCAACAGCACTTGAAGCAACTAGCGGTCTAGAATGATCTAGAGTTTTCATCGCCAGCTTCCAGCCTTCACCAATATTTCCAATAATATTTTCTTTAGGTATTTTTACATTTTCAAACCGAACACCTCTTGTATCAGAAGCTCTATGGCCCATTTTATCCTCTTTCTTGCCAAGAACGATACCATCTCGATCAGCTTCCACGATTACAGCTGTAATACCTTTGTGTTTTAAAGTTGGGTCGACAGTACAGTAAACAACAAATAGGTGAGCCTCACCAGCATTTGTTATCCACATTTTTTCACCATTTAAAATATAATGATCACCGCTTTCTTTAAGAGTTGTTTTTAATCCGGCAGCATCGGATCCATTTCCTGGTTCAGTAAGACAAAAAGCTGCTATACGATATTCTTCAGTAAACGGTTTTAAAAACTTTTCCTTCTGCTCATGTGAGCCACCAATCGCAATTGGAAGAAGGGCAAGATCATTGGCCATGAATGCAGTATTCATTCCCATACAGCCATAAGCAAGTGCTTCACCAATAGTTACTGAATCTAAAGCAGTAAAGCCAACACCGCCGTATTCTTCTGGAATACAAGTATTAATAAAACCTAGCTCCCAAGCTTTTTTAAATTGTTCATGAGGAAATTGAGATTTTTCATCAAGCTCCAAGGCGTGAGGAATCATTTCGTTCTTAGCAAACTTGATCGCTGTATCAAAAATTTCTTTTTGTTCCGTGCTTAGTGAAAAATCCATTTAATATCCTTATATTGGAGTTGCGATACTATCAAAGTCTACAGGGAATTTGAAATGATTTCTTAACAATTGATAAGCAGGAAGCTCTTTTATTGGATTTACAACAAAACTTCGCTGACTCCATGCAGGATGAGGAATTTCTAATGTCTCGTTTTTAAAACTTATGTCGTCATAAAAAATAATATCAATATCAATATTGCGAGGACCTTTATAAATAACTTTATTACGCCCAATTTTTTTTTCGATTTTTTGAGTAAGAAGTAAAAGCTCTTCAGGTTTTTTATTGGGGGACTTGAACTCAAGTGCTTGGTTATAAAAATCAGGTTGCTCTAGATAGTCAACGGGTTCTGATTTATAAACTCGGCTTTGAGCAATGAACACAAGTTCTTGAGATAATAGATTTTTTGCAAGTTCTAGGTTTTGCAAAGAGTTTCCAATATTTGAACCGGTAACGATAATTAAAGACATAGTGTTTTTAAGACTTAAACTTTTGAATATATTTTTTATGAACAGGAGGAGCCAGAGTGCCTTTTGGAGGTTTTGGTTTGGTTTTTACACCACAACTGATACTAAAAAAAATAATTAAAATTAACCAATTAAAATTCAATCGCCACTCCGATATTATAAATATCATTTCCTAAATTTGCTTTTATAAACCATCCTGGCACAAGCCGCCTAAGTAATGTGATACCTGCTACAAATTGATTACGAGATTGTTCATCAATAAATAAAAGCTCTTTGGCAGCTTCGTTTTCGTCGCTCACATTTCCCGCTTCTGGACTGTTAGCAGTTTGAATTTGATATCCAATATAGGGAACAAAATATGAATATAACGGCGCTTTAAAAACGTATTTTAGACGTAGAGTATAAGTATTAATAACAGCAAAAAGTGTATCTTCGGTTAAATTACTGGTTTGCACATAACTAAAAAGACCTTCCGCCCAGTAATTATCGGCAAATTGATAGGCCCAAGCAAAATGAAACTGAGGATCTGATAAAGTTTCATTTTGGATTGTGTTTGTATATCTATAAAAACCTCCACCAGCAGAGATTAAATTATCAGGCTTGATATTTCTGGCGGATGTGTCAAAGCTCTCTAGGTCTTCGTCTATGCCTTTATCGTTAAATAAGTCTTCTTCATCGATAATACTTTCTTCTATAATTTCTTCAGGCTTTGGTTCAGCTTTTACAAAAAGCTTTGAATCATCACCCTTAAGAATGTCGACATCAACTTCTTTTCCTAGTTTTTGCCAACGCTTGAGTGAATAAACTTTAAGAATTTTAATTCCAGCTTTATCGTCAATTGTTTTGGCCACAACTGCTCGAGCGATTGGTCCTTCTGTTTTAAAAAGGAGAGTTATAAAATCTCCTTTATTAAGTAACTGATTTGAATTGGTCAAAATAAAAGTTTTGCCTGATCTAGAAATAA
>CATLVU010000146.1 GCA_950061135.1 uncultured Oligoflexia bacterium | reverse complement strand
CAAGCATTATTCATTAAACTGGCAGATAACAGAGTTTCAAGTATTTATTCATAAATCCAACTACTTAAATAATCTCTAACACCAATCTTCGCGGTCAGTTTATAAAAGTTACATTTTATTTAATAACCATTGCGCACCACGGCAATGCAGTGTATCAATTCTCGCCATTTACTAATACCCTATTTTGATAAAAATGAAGGAAAAACTATGAAATTTCAAAAAACAATCCCACTAATTCTACTAATAGCAACAGGAACTGCTAGTGCCAGATTTGAAGACTTTAGCATCGAAGGAGATGATTATAGACGTAGTGAAATCAATCATAGATTCAGAAGTCAAGAAATGGGTCAACGCTACCGTGAAGAGCTCAAAGGCATGGATATTTGTCGGGATGATAAAAAAGAATTAGAAGCTGCCAGAGTAGAATTTGAAAACTATGACACTAGACTTGAATCAATTAATAGACAAATTCAATCTCAGAGAAATAGAGTGCAAATTAAAGCTGAGTCTATTGATAAAAAACAAAATAATTTCAATGCGGAAAATAGAAAGCTGTTAACTCTTCAGAACAAAAAAACAAAGAAACCTCAGCTAATGTCACAAAATAAGAAAGTAATTGCTGACTCCAATGCACAACTTCCAAAAGCTCAAGAAGACTTAAACTACTGGGCGAAGCGAAAAAAAGATAAATGTGACTGGCGAGGAGATTTAAGAAGTAGCTGTAGAGAAGCAAAACGAGAAAAAGATAGAGCTCAAAATAAAGTTAACACTCTGAATTCAAATATCCAAACAGCAAGACAAGAAATTCAAGTTCTAAATAATATTGATAATCTTATTTCGGCTTCAAAACGTTCTACAAAAGTTGCAAGATCTGCACTTCAAAGAGAGCAAAACCAAGCACCAACATTAACTCAACTTCAAAATAAATTACAAAACATGGTAGATCAACGAAATCAACAAAACTCAAATTTTGAAGCCACAGAAAGAAGGTATGCACGTCTTGCTATTAGAACAGAAAGATGTATGGAAACTCAGTACGAAGCAAGAAAAGGAGTGGCTTTCAAGAGGGCGCTATTAATATTTTCTGAAAACAACGGGCAAGGCTGTGAAGAAGCAGTAAACATGATCTCTCAAACCAGAGGTTATGCGGCAAAAGAAGGTGTTAACGAAGCTTATGAATTAGTTTGTAAAAGCGATCGCCTTGTAAGATATGAAGAAGTACTAGTTGATGATGCTAATTGTGATGGTAGTAATGATATCGGTAACAACCCTACAGGTACATCATACATTCCTTTTCAGTATAATAGTTTAAATCAAGATAACCTTGATGGAATAGAAAATGAAGTTGTTCTTTCTCAAAGAGGGGCAAGACAAATTAAACTTGATATTCATGGTTATGATATTGAACACAGATATGATTATCTTCTTATTGAAGATGCCAGAGGCAATGAAGTTTTAAGGCTAACTAATCCTGATAAAGCTAGACCTGAAACAAATACTGTTTCAACGGGATGGGTTGATGGCGATACATTAATCCTTAGATATGTTACAGATACAAGAACACTTGGAAGAGGTTTTAGTATTTCTGGTTTTTCAGTTAGATAATTAAAAGATATAAGGCCCCAAGATTAATTGGGGCCATTTTTTATTTGTAAGTAATCATGCCAACTCTGATTCCATCCTTTTATCAAATTATCTTTTTGCTGATCAATATATAGCTGATACATCTCTTTTTCATAGTTTTCTCGTTGCAAGAAAGAGAATACAACAATTAAAAATCCGAATATAAATAAAAGACTGTTTATTTCTCATGATTTAAATATGATACCAATTACAGGTATCACTTCAGAAAAAGAAAGAAAGCGATGCTGACCATTCGTTAACATAATCATTATAAACTGCTAAATGAAAATCGCTGCCATGAAAAGCAATACCAAACCATGTATTGTCATCGACTTCATAGTTATCAGGAAGATTAATAAATGTATCGTGAGTAATACTTATCTCTAGCTTGTCAGAACCTACACCAAATCCAGGACTCACCATGATAACCTCATTATCATCATCATAGGAATTATTATCAATATCTCTTTGAGAAGCATCTAAGGCAAGCCTAAAACTACCACCTATATAAGCAACGCCAATACCATAAGCTTGGATGTCGATATCATCTAGGTCATCATCGTCACTATTCTTATCCTCTCGAGAATCAATTTCTGTTACAACTCCAATTCTAAATTTACCATCTGGATTAATTACTGCACCTAGAGTAGAGAAGTCTTCCTCAAAACGAAATCCAAAAGCGATCTGAGCAATACTAAAAGCAAATGCCCCAGCTGTTCTACCATCTGAATTCTCTCTCGTATAATGCCCTACTGCAAAACCAATAGACTTATTAGCATAACCTGCCTCAAAGCCACTGCCAGAATTATTAGAGTCATCACCAAAGTCTGCCATCAATGAAACTCTAGCTTTTTCTTGATAAAGCGCCCCTACTGGATTTTCATTGGTAAAACCATTTGAAAAATTAATAGTCGATGTTGATGTTGGGAAAACGATTCCTTGTGAGATAGCAGTTGTGTTTGCAGTTCTCCCCCAGCAAGAAAATGAAATAAATAAACTCATAATCAAAAATGACTTAAACATAAAGTTTCCTTTTTTGTTTGCGCCCTCATTTTTGAATTATAACATTCAATAAATTTTAATGTATAAACAGAACTTTTATTCCTGAGGATTCAAGACGATTAAGTTAAACCGTCAATATTTGGCACAAAAAAGGCCATATAAAAATATGGCCTAATCTATACAATTTTAAAGAATAATTATTAATTTTGAGTTAATTCACTCATTACATTTATTACAGTCGCCTGTCCAAAATGGTCTAATTCTAAAACAACATCTGCAACTGTATCAATTTCAACATTTGTTTCATTTGCAATAACTGCTAATAACTCTGGATTTAAATCACCATTAGCTTCAGCAACCAATCTCATTGAAGCTTCTTCAGTTTGAAGATCCATTTCTTGACCTTCGATTAACAAAGTAGGAAGTGAGAAAGTTGTAGAGATTGCACAATTTGATGTAATAGTGAATGCATCAGCAAAAGTTGACTGATGATAAGCTGTTGGATTATCATTACACGACAAGTCTCCATCTTCCATAACCATTCCAAAAGCTGTAAATGACGATAATAAAGTTACTGCTAATAATAATTTTTTCATATTTCCTCCTAATTAGGTTTTTTTTAAGTTTTTACCACTAATTACTGCATTGCGCAATCAGCTTGTAAAAAGGTAATGCTAATAAATTTTTTGAAAATTTGATGGTTTAAAAGAAAAAGTGTCATATTTTTTAGCCGCCCAGATCATAAGCTTATTTAGCTCTTCATCTTCAACTAAATCCCTTTTATAGAGATTGTATAGGATATTTGAAGGTAAAAAATAAGCACTGCCCTCACCATATAAAAATGAGGAAAGCTTATTAGTGTTGGAATTAAATCTAAAAATATCTTTGCTAAAACCAGAATTCGGATCGTAGACTTCAAGTAGATAATTGGCTTCATCAACTTCAATTATATTCGTTACCAAAACAGCATGACCTTTTTTTGACTTAGTTCTAAAAAAAACAGGGGTGTAAATTTTCCTATTTGCTAAAGACTTTAAAAGTAAAAGGTTTTGCTTGTTTAAACTTATTTGTTCAGTATAAATATTTAATGCACTACTAATACTTGTATAATTTTTTTTCTGATAGGTATAAACGAGTTTTATTAATTTTTTTTGATCTAAAGATGCTGTCCATTCTCGAATATTATTGTACCCTGGAACCACAACGATTTGATCATTTAATAATTGCCCAAATAATTGAAAATTTTTGTCCTCAGCAAGAGCTGGATATTCTGGCAAAAAGATAAGATTCTCTAACATCTTTTTTTGTAAGTCTACTAATGCAAAACACATTGGATAATTTTTGATATTGTTTTTTAATATGTTCTCATCACTCTCATTTAACACCTTAGTATTACTAGCTAAATCATTAAGGTTTTTTTGAATAGTAACTTTGGATCTAACTTTTATCTCTTTTGAGGCTTTATCGAAATAACTATGATCACTAACCCAAGCATTGGTAATGATAACATTTCTATCATTTAAGTTATCGCTAACAATATTCCCTACAAGCATATTCTTAATATAAATTTCTGTCTCATTTTTGATGGTAACATTACTAAGCTTATGCCTGTAAAACTTGTTTACAAACTTAGAGGCTGACCTACCATTTTTTTTACCGAATATTTTTATTTTATATTCAAGATATAAAATCTTATCTTGATAAATAAAATTCACGCTATCTATTTTAGCCGAAAAATTTATACTTAAATTCGATAGAGCTGAATTGACTTTTTTACCAAGCTCCACAAACTCAACATTATTAATCTGTTGTTTGTTATCAAGTTGATTTAATAAACTTTTTCTCGTGACCTTATTTTCGAAAAACAAAAAAGACCTTAGATACGACTTTAATTTTAGTTTTTGCGTATTGGGAAGTACATCTAAAACATTACTAAGTTGAGCATAGCTAGTCATTCTTTTAAAGATATCATCTGAGTACAAATCACTTTCATTAATCTGGTATTCCATAAATGCGCTTGTTTTGATAATCGTATCTTCGTATTTAGAATAAAGCTCACGCCTTTTACCAGAGATACCATAATCTATATACACATCCCCAATTAATTCTTTTTTAAATAAAAGATTAGGAACTTCTGTCGGTATTATAGACGTTAGACCTTTTATATTTACACCTACACTACTTAATAGACTAGAAACTGCTTGTGCACAGTTTTTATTTAAAAAAGTATATTCGCCATAAGATTCTTTCTCGTAAGATTCAGAGATTAAATTTATTAATTGCTTTTTTTGATTATCATCCAAAATGATTTCATAACTCGTAAGGTCTCTATCTTTAATATTATTCATCTCTGGAATAATTTCTGCATATCTTTTAATTACTACTTTTCTTTGATAATTTTTGCCTAGTCCTAAAGCTCTCAGATAATTAAGATCCTTATCTAAAACATCAGCAACGAATTCTATAACATAATCTTGAGAACTGGGTTTATCTGTTTCACTCAATCGTAGGTAACCATGACCAAATGCAGACCTACTGAATCCTTGGGAGGAAGCCAATAAATAATATACTTTCTGAACTTTAGAAAGATCAACAGGTTTATGCTCTTGCCCATAGCAAAGAGCACTCAAAAACAATGCTAATAAAATCAATAATTTCATTGAGTATAATTATGCACTAAAGCGCGAACTGAATCACTCACAGAGTGTTTATTACAAACAATGTGTCTAAAAGATCTACAGTCAATATTACGTAAGTATCTATATCATTTAGTTGAAGTTATTGTTTTTCGGTTGCAGTATCACTTTCGGCAACGGCTTCGGTCAGATTACGGTTTAGAACATAAATCATAGCTCCTAAATGGAATATCTTATCAAGATTATTGAGCACAAAGAGTTAGAAAGAAGGTATGACCGCTTTGGTGCTCTGGTTTATGGATTAACTCGGAAAAGGACACTGTCAGACATTTAAAGGCTTAAATATATACATAGTTATAGAACTATATATTAGAAGCATTTTTCAAAAGAACCTTAGTTTTAATTCCAA
>CATLVU010000145.1 GCA_950061135.1 uncultured Oligoflexia bacterium | reverse complement strand
CGCTGCTTCCTGAAAATGATGGGACCTATTTTAACGGTAGAGATTATTGGGAAGTTATTCAAAGGTTGTACGAATATACAAGTGCCCACTATGAAAACGAGAGAACATGTCTTGTTCAAATGCGAAAACTAATTGTTTGGTTTGCAGCCGGCCTTCCTAAAGCTGCAAAATTTAGAGGAGAGATTTTCAGCTCTAAAGATTTAACTGATAGTATGAAAATCTCTGAAGATTATTATCTAAGTCTTGAAAATTCCAGAAAAAATATCAATTATGAAGAAGCATTTATGAACTCTGGACATGGCTAAATCTTACTGAGTTCAAAGCTCAAGTTTTTCTTAAAAAATCCGATTAGCAGTTTGTGATAAAATTTATTTTGTTTTCTCTATTTATTATAAGCGAAGTCTATGCAGTTAGCTGTAATGATCTTAAAGAGGATCTTTTTGGCATTGAATATCAACTTCAAACTGCCCAACTTCCAGAGTGTGAAAATATCACATCAACTAATTGTAGAAAAAAAGATGATCCAAGTAGTTTTAAAACGATGCAAGAGCATCAATTAGAGTATGAAGCTGCAATGGCCAAATTGATGATTGCTGAAACTCTAACTCATCTTGGAATGAGTATTGAGTCCGATTATAATGCTCTAAATAATGTAGACGAAAGTTATATTAAAAAAGCTCAAAGTCAAATTGAAAGCTTAGAACAAAACTTAGATATTGCAGACTTTTTTCTTAAATCCATAGAAGTCGATTCTGCAGACAATACTTTTTACAAAGATTATGATCCTAGTTCTCAAGAATTAGATGAATACATGATTAATAAATGTGATGGAGTTGCGAGTGATTATTGTAATAATATTCAAACCATTGTTGCTAATCCAGAAGTACACGAACAAAAACTTGATTTTTTAAACAGTTTTTTAAACGCTGATTCAAGAGTAGATAATACCTTAGATAGTAAAGGTGCTAAACAAATCAGGTATAAGGAATACAAAGAATATTTAACTTTAAAGGTTGATGGGAAAGAAATGAGTATTTCAGAGTTCAAAGACCCAAACTCTGATTACTACAGCAAGGTGCTAGAGCTTAAAAAGAAATTAGCCGAAGATTCAAATAGTAACAAACAAGAAATTTTAAAACTATCAAATCAATTAGACCAAATGAAAGTCAGCTATGAGGAGCAAAACGATTCCAATGCTAAAAAAGTTATAAACGAAGATCTATTATCAAATATAACAAAACTTAATCTTCCCTATACATTATTAAGCGAGTCGACACAGGATAATTTTAAAAAGACTCAGCAAAAAAGTAGTGAAGCTCTAAAATTACAAAATAAGATTTTAAATAGAAAAATCAAAGAAGATATCGGACCACAAATGCAAAACCTTGGTTGCTCAAATGAGTCCGAATATATTAGCTGTGTAAAAAGATGTATTGAAAGCTCTGGTTGTCGTTATAAAAATGAATATGGCCTAGGAAAATATAAAGACGAAATTGATGCTCTAGAGGATAATAATACTATAACGACTACACTTGATAATATTACATCTAGTTGTTTTACTAAAGAAACTGCTAAAGAAATGCATGATTGTATAAAACCACTAACTGCTGGTCTTGATTTGGGTAATATTGCAAAACTTAGAAAAGATGTTGAAGACAAAAGAAGAGAAATCGATAACCTCTATCAGAAAAAGCCTTATGTCGATATTAACAGAACAAAATCAATGGTAGTTGCCACTCTTCGATCACAAAAATGTATTGATGAAGATAATAAGTTTACTGTCAGCACAATATGCAATCAATCTGGTAATAACAAAATTAGCGATGAGGCCGTCTCTCTAGCAGTTGATGGAGAAGAAATTGCCATAAGTCTCAATAATGAACTTGTAAAAAATGCTTATAAAGAAGAATTGGCAGAAGGAACTATTAATAAATACAAAAATGAATTTTTAGCTGCTTGTAAAAACCAAGAAGAATTACTTAGAAATGTTCAAAATATGTGTAGACTCTATGTCGAAAGAGAAGAGCGTCAATTAGCAAGAGAGCAAAGACGAGTTCGTATTAGAAATAATTCTCCACCACTTCTAAAATTATCAGATGAAGAAAGGGCCATTTATGATCCTCCTCTGTTACCAACCTTGGGAAAGGCCTTTGCTCTAACTGCTCCCTCAGCTTTAGTTACATTTTTAACTTTAGATGATATCACACGAACTAATAATAGAAGGGCGAGACAAATAAATGCCTTAAGTGATCAATATAGCGATTATCTTGAAAATTATTATTCGCAAGCTCCTTATTATAGTCCCATCATGTACACCAACACCGGTGACTCATACTTTCAATACTCAGGAGTTACTAATTTTCAAAGTACGAACCAAAATCAAATTTTTAACACTAACCCATTGCAAAGCTTTCAATTTACTCCCGCACCAGTAACTGTTACCTCTCAAGGGCTTGGATCAAGTTCAGGAAGCTCATTTAACTTTAGTGATAGTATCACTACGCCTTCTTCATCTGGTACCTCGTCTAGCGTAGTTGAGTTTAATTTTTAATGTTGCTTTAAGCTTGTAAAAACATCCTTTTTCTGAATAATGACAAGAAAGGATAATTTAATGAGTATTTTAATCACTGGAGCAACAGGGCTAATCGGTAAAAAACTAGTTATAAAACTGATAGAGTCTGGTTATGAAGACATAAGAGTCCTTACTCGAAACCCAGATAAAGCGAGAAAAACACTTCCTTTTCCAATATCTTTTTATCACTGGGATATAAAAAACAAAACTATTCAAGAAGATGCTCTAAAAGATATACAAACAATTTTTCATCTTGCAGGTGAAAACATTGCAGCCTCCAAATGGAATAATTCACAAAAAGAATCTATCATTCAAAGTAGAACTCAAAGCATGAATCTACTATTAGATAATATTCAAGAGAGCAACAGATCTATAAGGTTCGTCACTGCTTCTGCAGTAGGTTATTACGGTGATAGAAAAGAAGAAGTTCTAGATGAAAATAGCTTAGAAGGAAATGGCTTTTTGAGTGAAGTCTGTCAGGCATGGGAAAACTCTCTATTAAATTCCAAGAGGCTCAACATTGAAAAACATATCGTAAGAATTGGTATAGTTTTATCAACAGAAGGTGGCGCACTAACAAAAATGTTACCTGCCTTTTCTATGGGAGTTGCAGGTAAACTTGGACATGGACAACAATATATGAGTTGGATTCATATTGATGACCTTATTAACATTTTTTGCAGTTTTCTAACTGGCCAGCGTTCAAAGCAAGTTTATAATGCAGTAGCACCCTCTCCAATTACAAATCTGTCTTTCACCAAAGCACTTGGAAAAGCTTTAAAGCGCCCAACATTTTTTTCAGTCCCTGCACCAGTATTAAAACTTATTATGGGAGAAATGACGGATTTATTACTTCAAAGCCAAAGAGTCTTACCTAAAAATCTTCTGAGTGAAAATTACGAATATAACTACCCTACGCTACAACATGCGCTCGAGAAACTTTTAGCTCATAAAAAAAAAGGTGAAAAGACACTGCTAACGTACCAATGGGTTCCAACTACAAAAAACAATGTTTTTTCTTTCTTTAGTAATGAACATAATCTAGAGAAGATCACACCTCCTTCATTAAGTTTTAAAATACTAAATAAAAATACAGATAAGATTAAAGCCGGAACAATCATAAACTACAAATTAAAGCTTTATGGAATACCTTTTTATTGGAAAACTCATATTTCAAAGTTTGAAGAAAACATCGAATTTATTGATGAGCAAAAAAAAGGGCCATATAAAAAATGGGTTCATACTCACTCTTTTTTAGATTACAAGTCCGGAACCCTTATAAAAGACTCTATCGTTTATCAAATACCATTTGGTATTTTAGGAAATATGTTTACCTCCCGATTTATTAAAAAAGACTTAAACAAAATATTTGGCCACAGACAGTCAATAATAAAAGAGTACTTTAATAAGAATATTAATCATTCCTTTTAACCGCCTATAATACTCGGCATACGAGAGAAACAGACGCCCTACCGTCTTTGTAATATCAATTAGTTAGAAGTTATTTTTCCCTTATCTGAAGCTTTTTCCTGCTTTGATTTAAAATAAAGTAAGTACTTAAAATATTTGGCCAAAACCCCGAAAAGGTAGAGAGGAGAAGTGCTAATTTTGAATATGAATAAATTCATTTTGTTATTAATCATTGCCTTGTTAACTTCATGTTTACCTGAAGACCCAACACGTTTACCTTCAAATGATGGTGCCTTAGATATCAATCAACCTGAAGATGAAGAAATCGTTGTAGAAGAAGAAATAGTTACAACTGCTAAGTGGATTAGCTCCGGTCTTGAACTTGAAACATTAACAATTGATGTTGATAATGATAAGAACTTTTTTCTTCGCGGTGACGATATAAATAACTTCCTAAGTAACTCATCACAATTTCAAAGTACTTACTGTATGGTTGCGACATATCCAGGTAGTGTGAGTAATACTCCACTGCCATTGTATATAAAACTCGTTCCTTTCATAGACCAAACTTTTGTAGGACAATCTCGTAGATCATTAAGAGTAAATTTAAATTCTAATACAGGTAATAATGCTTGCGCACTTCCGATAGGAAGAGTTAATAGCAGCGGAAACTTGATTACGACTCCAGCTCCTGCATCAATAGCTTTTGCTTCTGATGAAGTATGCTTAGGCTGTAGAGATATTATTACTTCGAATTCTATCACTGTTTATAAAATCAGAAATTATCAAGGAACTGATTTCTTAGAAGGAGTCTCCACTACAAATATTGGATATAACTCCTTAACTTTACGAATTGATATCAATTCCAACTCAGGATCAGGACAAAGCTCCTGCTCAAATTCACAATGTGTTGCCCAAGGCTTTGATTGTTGTGTCGAAGGACAATGTGTAGACAATAAAGGTGTAAAAACAGCGGCAGCACAAGCTGACCCCGATGGCTTTGACTTTGCTCAGGCTCAAAGTGAAGGTAACCCAAATTGGTACAAAGACTATCCACAGTTTTACTATATCTGTCTTGAACAACCTCCTGAAGAAACGGATAAGCCTAATGATCCCGAAGATCCTGACAGAGAAGCGCAAGAAAGACTAAATGAATTAATCACAGACTTTGAATGTGTGGAAGAACTGATTGAAAAATCACCAGCTAATCCTTTTCACACTGACCCTATCGACTCAACAAAAATCTATAGCAAATGTGAAAAGACAGACACTTCAGACTTTTTATATTTTGAAACAGTTATGAAGCGACTTTACAATAATTGTGGTTGTGCTGAAAAAGAAGACCTTGCTGCCATGGTTTCGAACTGTCCAAAGTATACGTACAAAGCAGTTTATCAAGAAGACAATCAGGGTAATGCAACAGAAACAATTGCCTCAATACAATGTGTAACTCCTTCTCCTGAGAATACACCTCCTCCGTTCCAAGACCTAGAAGTTGTTGTTAGTTCAAAAAGAGCGCCGCAAAGACTCTTTGATAAAACAGGAGTTGAAGTCAATCTTGACGAGCAGTTGCCTGATGGGCTTGACGAAGTTCAAGAAGGTGAAGAGTTTCAATATTTAGACGACTCAAAACTTTTTCCACAAAATGGTTCTTTTAATATGAACTCAATTATAGGACAGATTGACTTTGATCGCAGTGAAGCACTTCACGCGAAAATAGTTAAAGTTGATTTTGATAAAGTA
>CATLVU010000144.1 GCA_950061135.1 uncultured Oligoflexia bacterium | reverse complement strand
TTTGCAAGGGGGTTTTCTTGTCCTGTTTGAGGATCTTTATAACGAAGAACCTTTGCTTTGGTGACATTAAAATTAAATTGAAAAATCCCATCTAATTGGTTGTATTGAGTTTTTCCTTTTCTTGGATGAAAAGAATGAGTGATACGAGCTTCGTTGGCCAGCGGCGAGGCGAGAGAGTCAAATGAGTCTTTGATAAAACTATCTTTTAATGGATTAAACTCTGGATTTACACGAAGATCGGCATTAAAATCTCCTGCAACGAGCATAGGAATATTATTATAAGTTTTTTTATAGTCATCAAGCACTTCTAAGGTGTTTTCAACCTGAGCAGCACGTAAATGATATGAAGTAGGATCATCACCTCGACCACGTTGAGATTTTAAGTGAACTCCTCCAACTAGAAAAACTGGTTTTTCGTTTTTATCTTTTACTACTACAACAGGGAAGTCTCTGGAAAAATAATCAATTTCTACTCCGTCTTTTCCTGGAGTTGGGTCTTGCATTGTTAGTTTTCGGTGTGAATGAAGTTCATACTTAAATGGTAATCTTCTGTGCATTAAGATCGCAACGTTGATTCCTCTGGCATCATTACCACCGACATAGAAAATCTCATATTGGTTATTTAAATGAACTCTATTAAATTCATAAATGGCCTGGCGTCCTTCTATTTCTTGTAAAACCATAATGTCTGGATCTTGATCCTTTATAATTTTAGCTATCCATTTTGTTTGCCATTCAGGTTTTGGATGAAAGCCTTTTTCAAAATATTTTTTACCGTCAATTAACTTATATTTTCCAACGGTTTTTTTTAAGTTTAACGTATTATAAGATAAGACTTTTAATTCTGAATGTGGCCCGAACTCAATTTGATTTTTATAGGCCTTAGAGAAATAGAGATAGCAATCAGGAATAACTTCATGATTAAGGCCAAAAGCCGACTGAATAAGAACTAAGAAAATTAAAATAAATCTCACAGAAATTTATCGGCACAAAGAGTGGTTTACTTTATCTGTAAGTCCTCTAAAGTAGGCATTTTACTCTCTGGAAGCGGTATTTGTTCTTCTTTAATACCTGCGCAACTAGGTATACTAATTTCGTCTTCATCCTGAATTTGAATCATATTAACAGATTTATTCCAAGAGCTCAGGCGTTGCTTGGTTTGAGAGTTATACAAAGCGTACTCAATAAAATATGTTGCCTTTAAAGAAGCTCCACCACTTATAACCATTGGAGCAAACCGAAGCCTTGTGACAGAAGCTGGTACTTTTTCAATAGGACGAACATATAATTTAGGATCTTCTCTTAAACCTGTATCTTGAGTTTCAAGTCCTGTTATTTTTTTTCTGTGGGCAAAAGCAGGACAGTGAAATAAACGAAATCTTTTTGAAGCAGCAGCTGCTGGGTAGTAGGTACTAAGAGTAAAGTATTTCGAAGTTCTAGTCATATTTGAAAAGCTATAATAAAGATGGGCCAAGGTTTGTTTATTTCCTCTTGTTACTTTGATCACTCGGTAAAGCCATGAGTCTGCACCATAATTTTTAGCTAGTAATTTTTGTGCATCTGAATCTACTTTAGGCAAATCAACAGCGAATCTAAAACCCTTGGAGACATTTTTTTCTCTTTTTGTTCCAACCTTCCAATCTACTTCAGTTAAATTACTGAGTTCTATTTTAATTTCTTCAAAAAAATAAACACCATTGCGGTATTTAACTTCGTGCTCTTTTGTACAGGAAATGAATAATAAAACTAAAACAAAATATCTCATTTTTGGATTTGTGCCTTGGTTAATCTTTCTTTTTCCAAAATTCCTGAAATTGAGTACCAATCATTTCCGGCACCTCTTCCCATAGGTTTATAGGCCGAAGTTAAAATTCGTCCAGTATCAGACAGAATACTTTCATCTGCATGTATCTTTAAAACTTCTCCAGTAATTAGAGTTCCTGCGCCTGGTTGATCGCCATAAGATACAATATCCCTTAACTTGCATTCAAAATGAATAGGACTTTCTTTTAGACGACAAGCTTTAACTAAATCAGATTGCACCGGTGTTAGATTTGTATATTCAAATTCATCCTCGCCATAAGCAAGCTCTGTTGAAGCAAGATTAATTTGATCTGCATTGGCCTCTGTTACAAAGTTAACAACGAATTCTTTTTCACGTTCTATATTAATTAGAGTATCTTTTTTTTGGCCTGTACTTGTTCTGATCAATGGAGCAAATCCAATAATAAATGGTTTCGCACTAAAGCCATTAAAAAAAGAAAATGGTGCTAAATTATTACTACCATCTTCGTTTTTAGTTGCAACAACTGCAATAGGGCGAGGTTGAACAGCGCCTATTAAAAAACGATAGTTTTGGGCGAAGTCTCCATCGGTAGTAAAGCTTTTCATTATTTCTCCATCCATGATTGCCAGTAATCTTTCACTTCATTAGAAGTGAAAAAATCTGTTCGATGTAAAGGATAACGAGTATCGATCATTACTGCAAATTCATCAGTCCATTCTTTATCATCAACTGTTTTAAAAGCATTGGGATGTGGCCCATGATTAATACCTTGAGGATGAAAAGTTATTGCACCAGCATCTATATTGTCGCGGCTAAAAAAGTTTCCTTGGTGATAAAAAAGCACTTCATCATAATCAATATTTGAATGATAAAAAGGAACTTTCAAAACACCTTCTTTTGTACTTTCTAGTGGACGGGCAACAAAAGAACAAACGACAAAGTTTTTACAAACAAAAGTTGTATGGCCACTTGGTGGAATATGATAACGATGAGAGTTTATCGGGCAATAATCATAGATAGATATTTTCCAAGGATAAAGACTTCCCTTCCACCCCTTTACATCAAGAGGGTTATAGGGATAGGTCACTTCTGTAATTTCACCAAGTCTTTTTATATAAATCTTAAATTCTTTCCCTGTTTCAGTTCCAACAGCTGCTTCAGGAGTTGTGATCGCTGATTGATCATAGAGTGCATTTGGACCTAATATCCCTCGCGATGGTTGTTCGAATTCACTTGCAGATTCTGTCTTTAAAATTTTTAAGGAAGATTTTGGATAAAACTTATAAGTAGTTCCTCGAGGAATTATTATATAATCACCTTTAACAATATCAAAATGGCCATAAGTTGTTTCAAGGCGTCCATCACCTTCGTGAATAAAAACCATCTCATCAAAGTCAGCATTTCTGAAAAAATAATTTTTTGTATCCTCGATTGTTCCAATAGAGATGATAACATCATTATTATATAGAAGTGGAACATAGCTATTTGAATTAAACGATGGGGGAAGACATCTGGGTTTTAAATCCCCTTGAATATCAGACCAGCTTGTCGGCGGTTGCTCATGGTATAGCTGACTGACGCGTCCAAAAAAACCTTTTCTTCCATGCTCTTCTTCAAATAAACCTTCAGGGATTTTAACATGGGCCTGTTTTGTATGAACTCCAGATTGCTTAAAGCTTTCCATTTTATATCCTTTTATGGCCTACAGTATTTTCGAGGGTTCCAATTTTTTCAATTTCAAGTCTAATGATATCATCAGGCTTTATCCATTTATCAAGCTCAAGGCCGCAACCTGTTCCAACAGTACCACTCCCCAGAAAATCAGTTGTGATTAACCATTCATCATGTGAAGCATGAGCAATCATTTGGGCCCAAGTAAATTGGCCATCACCGGACATCCCCTCTGACCATAACTCATCATTAATATATGCTTTCATTTTTAAGTTTGGTTCAGCTCCATTGAATTCATCAGCAGTAACAATCACTGGGCCGATGACAGAACAAAAGTCTTTACCTTTTGATGGACCTAGCCTTACCGCCATTTCTTTTTTTTGTATATCTCGGGCAGAGATATCATTAAAGACGGTGTAACCAAAAACATGATTGAGTGCTTTTTCTTCTTTTATATTAAAGCCATCACGCATAATAACTGCACCAAGCTCTAATTCATAATCAAGTTTGTCGGTATAAGAAGGCCAAGGTATGTTCTGCTTTGGACCTATAAAGCCAGAAGTCGCACCTTTATAATACACAGGCATTTCATACCAAGGAGAAGGAACAGGCTCGTTTCTTTTTTCGAATCCTTTTTTCACGTGCTTTTCGTGTATGTAGAAATCTCTATAACAATTAATCTGATCAAGAGGTTTTAAAAGAGAGGTGTTAATTATAGGAGTATAATCAATATCCCCTTGCTCAAAAATAAGCTTAAACTTTTCCTGAGTTTCTTTAAAAAAATCGATGCTATTTTCTTGATAAATTTTTAAGACATCAGATAATGAGCTAGGAGCGTTTAACTGAGCTCGCTGATCATAGGAGTAATATCCTTCTTTTTGATAAAACTTTGACCATACTTTTTGCACATCAATAATTTCTTCATCTTCAATTAAAATACCAAGACGTGTGTAACCGTGTTCTCTAAAATGACAAATTTTCATACCCATAGGGTACGATATGAAATTGGTTCTGGCACTATTCTAACGAAATTTTTTGTTGTATTCAGGAAGAATTTCTTCCATCGCTTTAAAAAAATGTTTCATCTCATCTTTTAGCCCAACAGAGATACGTAACCATTCTGGTAGGTTATTTGCTTTAAGAGGTCTAATAATAACACCGCGATTTAAAAGTTCTTCAAACAAATAAGTACTTGCTTCTTCTGAACCCGTGTAAAAACAAATAAAATTGGTAATTGATCTAATAGGATTAAAATCGTTTTTATCTAGAAATTTTAAAGTTTCGTAATATCTTTTTGTGTTATTTCTAAGGGTTCTTTCTAAGTGAGGAAAATCATCTAGCGCACCAACAGCTCCTCTTTGTGCAATCAATGATGGCTCGAAAGGAAGCTTTACTTTATGAAGAGCAGAGATGAATTTTTCATTCGCAAATCCATAACCAACTCTAATTCCTGCTAGTCCATATGCCTTTGAAAAAGTTCTTAAAGTGATAACATTATCATAACGATACTTCATTGAGTCTGGATAATCCCAAGTTGATTGTGCAAACTCAAAATAGGCTTCATCAAGAATAACTATGGTATGAGATGGTACTGATAGCATCAATTCATCAAACTCTTTTCGCGTGATATAACTCCCTGTAGGATTGTCAGGGTTTGCGATATAAAGAACTTTAGTCTTTTCGTTTACTGCTTCTGCTAAAGCTTTAGTGTTATAGCGCATATCTTCTGTTCGAGGAACAGTCACGAGCTTTGCACCTGCAGCTGTTGCAAGAATATGAAAACCAATAAAAGTTTTCTCAGAAGTTAAAACTTCATCGCCTGCTTGAATAAATGCTCTTGCAATATAGGCCATAATCCCTTCAGAGCCATTACCTAAAACAATATTTTCAGGTTTAACATCATACAACTCGCAAAGCCTATCTTTTAAGTTTCGTGCATGCATGTCTGGGTATCTATGAACATCCCAAAGAGAAATGGTCATTTCTTTAATCGCAAAAGGGCTAGGTCCAAGTGGGTTTTCATTTGAAGCTAATTTAGAAATATGGGAGATTCCTTTTTCTCTAGCAACTTCCTCAATAGGTTTACCGGCCTGATAAGGCTTTAATTTGTCCAGATACTCAGGAATTAGTTTCTTTGGCATTGTTCATGACTCCACGAAAAAATTTTGGCATACTTGTACCATTAAGATGGCGCCAGCTTAGCAAAGAGGCGATAAAAAAGGAAGATTTTTAAAATCTTAACAAGTGTTAAGTGTTTGAAATCTAAGGAGTCGGTATGAAAGACCTTAACTCCAAGAAAGATACAAGTAGAGGAATTTTTTAATATGACTTTGCAAAATG
>CATLVU010000143.1 GCA_950061135.1 uncultured Oligoflexia bacterium | reverse complement strand
TTTTAAGACCTAAAACAAAAAAGCCCACGCACAAGGCATGGGCTTTTTTATTTTAATTTTCAAAGATGGTGCCCCGAAGTGGCCGATTTTCGAACTGCTATTCTACAAATACTTTAAATTACGAGCAAGCCGCTCCTTATTAATGAGTAGTTTGTGACTACAAGTTGACAAGTTGAGGCAATGTATTTACAATAGATAAATGAACATCAAGTATCGACCACATGCAGTGGATAGAATGCTCGAGCGAAATATTTCAACAATCGAAGTAGAGCTAATCTTAGCAGATCCGGACGGTACAATAAAACAGTCCCGAGATAAATATATTTATTATAAAAAAATCAAGGGACGAAATGATAATTCAGTCGCAGCTGTAACGTTACTCAAATCTAAAAACGAATTTGAGATTATTACAGTAATGATTGATTTTGAGGTGCAATAATGAAAATTCATCACGACTCTGAAATTGATTATCTCTCTATCGACTTTACTGATGAAGTTGAATCCAAATCTATTTATAAGGATGGTGTGATCGTTCGATATGACAAGAAAGGTCATGTTATTGGAATTGATATTACTGATTCAATGAAACTTTTTGCAAGTTCAGATCTAATGACTCTACAAGAAGCATGTGCGTTTCTAGGTATTTCAGAGTCTACAATGAGAAGACGTATCAAAGAAGGAAAAGTTAAATTCACCAAAGAAGGCAAAGACTACCGCTTTAAAAAAGCTGAAATTATAAAATTAGCGGCTTAATATCAAATGGACGATTCTCGAACTACGATACTGAATTTAACACTTTATCCCAATCTTTTTCCTGTCACCATCGAGACAGGGTAGCTTTTCTTCCAAATTATCTAGTCTCTCAAAAACGATTTTAAATAATTCATTGGTTCCACGCTCAATAGAGTCAATCCTTTTTGTATTCTCTTTTTCCAGCAAAAGAAAACTTCTTAATTTCGTAAAGACCCTCATAATCGCGATGTTAACCTGTACTGCTTGTTTGCTCTTCAATACACTTGAGAGCATTGCTACACCATTCTCTGTAAAAACAAGGGGTTGCTTCTGCTTACCTCCTCTTCCAGCTTTTGAAGTCGCAAATTGCGACTTCAAAAGTTCGTATTCTTCAGAAGTAAGCTGAAACATAAAGTCTTCAGGAAACCGGTCTAAATTTCTTCTTACTTGTTCATTAAGCCTTCTCGTTTCAACACCATAAAGTTTCGCTAGATCACTATCTAGTATCACCTTTTGCCCTCTAATTAAGTAAATCATGTTTTGAATTTGATCTAAATGAATATCCATTATTTCCTCCGTTTAAAATAACAGAGTTTGATAGGATATTTTTGACATTTATTAAATTTAAAGATTAAAAAAGTGTACAGTTATTTTATATTTGAAATTTCCAGTTTTAATTTTTAATATTTTTTAAAATGCCTTCAACCCAATTCGATTTCTTGGCCCTGTACTCATCCGGAGTAAAATCTGAGCAACTTCTTTTAAGAACATTTAATTCTTCAACAAGATCAGGTCTTGTCATCATAAAATCTCTAAATTTTATAAAGTCTTCAAACTCACTACCATTCACAACTATTTGTATAGCCACATCATAATTATACTTATCTGTAACCATCATACAAAGCTCATTAGTACGAAGAGTATTTTCCTTTTCGGTAAAGCCAATCTCTTTTAACTTCTCTATTGTCAGATTAAATTGATCTTTCTTAACACCAACAAAGATATCAAGATCACCTTTAGAGACAGAGCCTTTAATTGAAGATGCTCCTATGTGTTCAAACCTCAAGTTAGATATACAATTAAATATATCTTCTCTAACTTTTTCAAAAAGTTCGTTAACTTTGTCTTGATACTCCTCTGGTTCAAAAAATTTCATTAGTAGAGATTAGGTGATTTTTAGGCAAAAAAAAAGCTCTGTGGGTTAAACAGAGCTTTTTAAAAACAAAATTTAAAAGTGGTGCCCCTTCGTTTTCGATTATCGAACAAGGTGTTGATTTGCATTTTGACTTCTTTGAGCTCAATACTACCTCGAGGAAGTCTCGAACTAGCAATATATTTCATTCTTTATTTCCACTGATCAAGTCAGATCGCAAAAAAATAATTCCATATTTTTGATTAAGTTTTAACGATCATTTTGAAATAATAACTGGCATAACAATATGAAAAAGGAGTTTTCAGTGTATAAGTCTCTAACAGTAACACTATTTTTTTTGCCAATAGTAGCTTTTGCTGATTGCAGCAACTACCCTTCACACTTAATCGACTGCAGTTCATTTTCCTGCAAACTTAAACATCCTTTTGCCGGGCAAATGATGGAGAAGAAAGTTATTGGACTGGAAGGAGATAAATGCAAAACCACAGAAGAGATGCCCAATAACGGAAAAATGGATTGTACCTTGGGAAAAGAGATGAGAGTTGCTATCGCAAAATACTTAGAAAATGTTACAAATGCAAAATCGACATCAACTAAAGTATCCACCAACATGCAATCAACGAAAACTACCTATAAAATTGATGGCAAAGAGGTTTCCAATCCTCTACAAGAGGCTATGAATAATGGTAACTGTAAAGTTTCCGGATACTAAAAATGAAATCACATAAACTAGATTACAAAATTTATGGCGATGATATGCAATTTGCTGAGGTTAAACTCGGCTCTTCTCCGTTGATGGTCTGAGTGAGATAACTATCGAATATAATTTTAAAAAACCACTTGAGTAATTAATAGAAATAAAAAAGCCGGCTTTTTTATTTTAATTTTCAAAGATGGTGCCCCGACGTAAACGGTTATCGAACTGCAATACTACAAGTGACAAGCTAATACCTTGAAATTTAGTTTATCTGAACAAATTCAATCCGAATTCCACTAGGTCCTATGCACATGAAGTGAATATGAGGACTAGTGCCAAGATGTTCTGGAGGAAACTCTATATCGTATCTAGACTTATCAATCTTATCGAAAATGACCTTCAGTTCACTTTCATCTTTAACTTTTATAGCAAAATGATGAAGACCAATATTTTTCTTCCTATCAAAGCTTATTGGTACATGAGTCTGAACTTTCCAAAGAGTGAGCATAATTGAACCATCACTCACAAAAACACTGGGATATGACTCGTCCTCCTTAACAACCTTCCATTCCAAAATTTCCACAAAGAAAGTCTTTGCCTCTTCAAGATTTGTGACAGTTAATCCCAAGTGATGTATCCCAACAGTCATTGAAGCTTCCTCCTTAAATTTTTAATAACTCCGCTTGATTTTACAAGTAATTAGCTCCGTAGCCATTCCGAATAGCCTTTACGAGACTTCATATCTTCATACAACCAAGCCATACGGTCACAATACCAAGTCTTACCAAAGAAGCACAGAGAGCTGAAGAATAGAAACATTCCAAAATCTTTAATATAGGTAAAATAAGCCATACCAAAAAAACCTAAACCGCTTACTCCTAGCAAAGTATTAATAAACAATCTAGAGTGCCATTTCGGCAGATCATTTCTGTCATGTCTTAGCCAAATCCTCTCTCCGAAAGTAACCTTTGACGCCCAGTTATTCGTAGTTTTTGGAATTCCAAAAACTCTAGGGTTCATCCAAATCCAAAATGATACTAAAAAAGCAAATATTATCGCGGGAACCAACCCCCAAATGTGATAAGACCAAAAAGCAAAAGCAAAAAATGGAAAAGAAAAAATTCTTGAATAAACACTTAATGGATTAGCGTGTCTCTCCCAAGAGCTTTCTGACATTCCCATGAGCTTTTCAGCAAAGTTTCTTTTCATAATTAAAAGTATATAAATATTTAAATACTTGCGCCATATAATTTAAGAAAGCCGTTTAAAGAGCTAAAAAAAACCATTTCAGGAATTAATAGAAATAAAAAAGCCAGCATAAAATCCGGCTTTTTAAACGATTTTAAAAGTGGTGCCCCGACGTCAACGGTTAACGAACTGCAATACTTAAAATCAGTATCTAATTAGGAAATCTGTCAAACGCTTGTATGTCAGATAAATTGTCTTCCCAATTAGCCTTACTTGCCACAAACAAATGGGCTGTAGGTTTAACTTCAATCGGGACATCTAAACAACCAGCGGGCACAACAACTAATTTACCTTCACTTTGATTACTAGCAACTGCTGAACCACAATTTGTGCAAAAACTCTTAGAATGCCTTGTTCCAGGTAAGTTGAATTTTTTAACAAATTCTATTCCAGACAACCAATTTAATCTCGAAGTTGAAGAGAAAAGATTTGCAGCATGAGCGGAGCCAGTATCCTTTTGGCAGTATTTACAATGACAGAGAAAAAAACTTTCAAAAGTGCCTTCTACTTCAAATTTTATTTTTCCACAAAGACAGGACCCTAGATATTTACCACTCATAAAAACTCCATTACTTGGTTCGAGAGTTCATTTTAGGGCATAAAAAAACCCTTGTAAAAACAAGGGTTTTTAAGATGGTGCCCCGACGCGGGTTCGCTCTTATTTCGTCATCTCCTGATGACTCATTCGAGCCGGTTCACTTCGCTGACGTTCGCTTCACGCTCACTTTTCCTTACGGCGCTCATTCACTTCTCACCCGCCATCTCAGAAACTATTTTTTTTAAGACCTAAAACAAAAAAGCCCACGCACAAGGCATGGGCTTTTTTATTTTAATTTTCAAAGATGGTGCCCCGAGGCGGGCTCGAACCACCGACACAAGGATTTTCAGTCCTTTGCTCTACCAACTGAGCTATCAGGGCATTTTACTTTGAAAATTGTAGAATCTAAGTTAATGTTTTAATTTATTTAAGTCAATTAGAATTATCAATTAAATTGGTTATTTATGAGCGTTACAATTACAAAATCTATTATTAAAAATAAACATTTTACATTTAACTGTATGCATTTTGTTCCAGAAAAATATGACAAAATAGCACTGTTTACCCATGGCTATACAGCTAATAAGTCTGACTGTATCTCATGGGCGACGCGACTAAGCGATAAAGGCTTTGCTTGCAGTATTTTTGATCTCCCAGGCCATTACTTAGGAAGTTATAACGAAGTTAAAAGCTTTGATAGTTTTAAAGAAAATGCTCATCTGTGCTTCATCGATGTATTTCAAGACTTAAGACAATACGCACAAAAAAACTGCGAATCTTTGATTCTCGGTGGTCATTCTCTTGGAGCATTACTTTCCTTAAAAGCATCAAATATAAAAGACTTTGAAGCTTATAATCTAAAGGTTATTTCCGTAGGCCTTGGTTTGAACTTAAATGTAAAAGGGCATCTATTCAATTCAGATTTTTATGAAAAGACCTTGCATATAAGAAACCAATTTGTTTCCCCTGAGCTTCATTCAAACTTTGTCTTCCCTTGGATTCAGGAAGAGAAAAAATCATTAGAACTCTCGGGTAAAAGAATACATATGATTACGGGTAAAGATGATGTTGTTGTTGGTAAGGATGGAATGCAAAATATGGCATCAATACTAAGTGCGAATAATATGGTTTCAACCGCGGAGCCTACAAGACTTCCTCATCATGAACCAAGTATGGCCAGCTCTTATATTGTAAGTTTTGTAAAAAAAGAATTTAATCTTTAGAGTATTTAGTTAGATTTTTTATTAGGCCTTTTTTACCAAGCCTCTCAAAAGAGGTTCTTTTAAAAAAATTCTTGTACTCTTTATTACTCATAGACTTGATCTTTTCTAATAACTCTCCAATGTCTTTATTAAAAAAATTAATCCACTCACTACTTTGTGAAGATACTTGTAGTAATGGCTTTGTATTCCACGGGCAAACTTCTTGGCAGATATCACAACCAAAAACTTCATTTGATATAACAGGAAAACCCATTGGAGTTTCTTTATCCTTGAAAGTTTCTAT
>CATLVU010000142.1 GCA_950061135.1 uncultured Oligoflexia bacterium | reverse complement strand
TAATTGTGCTTGAAAGGAAGACTGAAGTTCTCCGGTCTTAGGATCAATACCTATTTGTCCTGAAAAATAATAAACACCATTGTATTCAACACCTTGAGAGTAAGTTCCAACTGCTGCAGGCGCAAGTTCAGTAGAAATAATATTCTTATGCATTGTTTTCCTTTTGTTTTAACTCACTAATTAGTGCCGTTAAATGTGTCATGTTTATAATTTCTTCAACAGTAGAAGTTCGTTGAACAATATTCGCGGCGTAATCTAATGGGGCGATAACAGGGCCTATTGGAGTACATTCGCTGAGCTGACTAAGTAGTTTATAACTAATATTTGCAGAGTTTAAGTCTGGAAAAATTAAAACATCTGCAGCTCTATCTAACGTAGAAAAATTAAAAAGATTTTTTAAAATTTCATTATTTACAGCTACATCAGCTTGCATTTCACCATCAACCATAAGGTCTGGCATTCTTTCTTTAGTTATCTGAACTGCTTTTTTTACAATTTGTGTTTCTTCATTGGAATTAGAGCCAAAGTTTGCATAACTCAAAAAAGCCACGGCTGGATCTTTTTGCATTAAACTTTTATAAAGCTCTGTTGTTGCTAAGGCAATATCTGACAATTGTTCAGAGTTTGGTCTTGCAAAAACAGTACAGTCAGAAAGAAAGAGAATCTTATTTTTAAACAATAAGATAATAACTCCAATGGCATTTACTTTTCTTTCTGTTGATAAAACTCGCATCATTGGTCTAAAGCAGTCTGGGTAGTTCTGCGTTGTTCCTGTAATCATTCCATCAGCATGACCTTTTTTAACCATCATTGCTGCAAAGTAGTTTCCACGTTTCATCAAGTCTTCGGATAGGGATAAAGTAGCACCACGTCTTTGCCTTTTTTTATGATAAGAGTGATAGTAATCTTGGTAGTTCTCATTTTTTTCTGGAGTGATAATTTCAACTTCTTTTAAATGAGGTAGACCTAGCTTGTCCATTTTTGCATGAATTGTAGATACTTCTCCAAGTAGAATCGGTGTAATTTTACCTTCATCATGAAGCGTGTTGACCGCTTGTAAAATTCTAGAGTTTGAACCCTCGGTAAAGACAATTCTTTTTTTGTTTTTCTTAGAAAGTCTAGATCTAATTTTGCGCATAAACTCAGCTGATTGTCCTAATCTTGCTTCAAGTTCAAGGCTGTATTGTTGATAGTCTTGAATTTCTTTTCTGGCCACACCCGACTCGCAAGCTGCTTTTGCTACAGCAGGAGCTACGCGAGTTAAAACTCTTTTATCAAAAGGTTTTGGAATTAAATAATCCTTTCCAAATGTAAATTCGGCACCACCATATGCCATTTTAACACGATCAGGAACTTCTTCTTTGGCAAGATCTGCTAAGGCATGGACAGCAGCTATCTTCATCTCTTCTGTTATTTTTCTGGCCCTAACATCTAAAGCCCCACGAAAAATGAAAGGAAAGCCTAGAACGTTATTTACTTGGTTTGGATAATCTGATCGGCCTGTGGCCATAATTGCATCATCTCGAACTTCTGCCACTTCTTCTGGTGTGATTTCAGGATCAGGGTTGGCCATGGCAAAAATAATAGGATTCTTACTCATTGAGGCAACCATTTTTTTATCTACAACACCCTTTGCAGAACATCCCATAAAAGCATCAGCATCTTTCATTGCATCTGCAATTGTACGAGCATCAGTTTTTATAGCAAATTGCTCTTTGTATTTGTTCATTCCTTCAGCGCGACCTTTGTATATGACGCCTTTAGAGTCACACATGAGAAGGTTTTCTCTTTTAACTCCAAGAGTGAAGAAAAGGTTTGCTATCGCCATAGAAGCAGCTCCAGCACCAGAGAAAACAACTTTGATATCTTCAATCTTTTTATTCGCAACTTCTAGAGCATTAATAAACCCAGCAGTTGCAATAATTGCTGTTCCATGTTGGTCATCATGAAATACAGGTATATCCATTATTTCTTTTAATTGAGTTTCTACCTCAAAGCATTCAGGTGCTTTAATATCCTCAAGGTTGATTCCTCCAAAGGTAGGCTCAAGAGACTTTATGCTTTGGACCATTTCTTCAACAGTGCTACAATTTATTTCAATATCAAAAACGTCTACATCAGCAAATTTTTTAAATAGAACACCTTTGCCTTCCATAACAGGTTTACCGGCAAGAGGACCTATATTTCCAAGACCAAGTACTGCAGAACCATTACTTACAACACCAACCAAGTTTCCCTTCGCCGTATACTTATATACTGCTTCAGGATTTTCTGCGATTTCAAGACAGGGCTCGGCAACTCCAGGAGAATAGGCCAAAGAAAGGTCTCTCGAAGTAATACAAGGTTTTGTTGGAGTTACTTCGATTTTTCCAGGTCTGCCATTGGCGTGATAATCTAATGCGGCTTGTTTCTTTTTATCCATTTTTATCCTTAATAAATTTAAAAATATACTATAGTATTTTTTTTATGAAGATTCTAAAAAACTTACTAAAAAAAATAAAGCCTAGAGATACAAGAATTAAGATAAATGCTTTTCATGACGTTCGAGCTTTTGTTAGTGGACAAGAGTATTTGGTTAGTAATATCTCTGTGACCGGAATAGGCTTAGTTCTACCAGGCTCAGTACGATCTCCACGCAAGGGTGATAAAGACTTTGTGAAGCTACTAATTAATAATCGGGAAATAACGATTCGTGTTAAGGTGGTGTATAGAACTTCTAAGTTGGCAGGTTTTGAGGTTCTAGAAGATCAAGAAAAATACAAGAAGGAAATACTCCGGTACTTTGAAACTGAACTAGAAAGCGTTTCTGTCAAGCGAATGGATTCCAAAAGGCTAGACCCTAAGTTTTCTAAGATTGGAAAATGCGAATGGTATTTTGGAGATTCTAATCATGAATTGATCTTAACTCAAAGAAGCGGAGTGATCTCGTTCTATCAATTAAAATATTATGATTATTTTATTGAGAAAAAAGAAGGTAAATTAACGTTATTAATTTGCAAGGATGAAGAGTTTGATTTTACAAGGCATAAAGGTTCGAGTTTGGCAGAGTCAACTTCTCAAAAAATCTCAGGAGAATTATTAGATATAATTATTCGTTTTGTGCAATATATTCCTGAGCTATCTCCAGCTTTTAAAGATGAAGTAACTAGTGATCTAAATACTTTTCGTAAATAGGATTTGAGTATAATTCATTCAGTGCAGCCTTTAAGTTGATAATCTTTCCTGATCTTGAATACTCGGTAAAGTATTTATTATTAATTCTTAAATTCAGTATTTTATTACCTGAGTCGAGTAAAATTTTTTTAAGTTGCTTAGGCTTTAGGTCTGGTGCGTAATTTAATAAAACAGCGGCGCAAGCACTTACTATAGGTGCAGACATACTTGTTCCTGAAAAAATGATATTATTATCAATTCCAAGAGATGTTATATCCACTCCTGGTGCAAAAATATCTACAGAGTATTTACCGTAATTAGAAAAGTGTGCAATCAGGCTTTCATCTTTGTGAGGACCTGTGGCCCCGACAGAAATCCAATTGTCAAAAGACTTATTAGTTCTAAGGTTTTTAAAATACGGAAATTGAATTGTATTATCTAGGTTCAAGCTTTCATTACCGGCTGAGTGGACAATGAGAATATCTTTTTTTTGTGCTCGTTCTATTGCTCTTTGAACAAGAAAATAATTGTTCTCTTGAAGGTATTTATTAAAGCTCAGGTTTATTATCTTTGCATTATGATCTATAGCATAATTAATCGCTTGAGCTATTTTCTCATCTCTTTCTGCACCTATAGGGATGGCCTTTAAGGGCATTATTTTTACATTCGTTGCTATACCGTTAATGCCAATTTGATTTTCTTTGATTGCAGCTATAATTCCTGCCACATGAGTTCCATGGACTAAGTTCGGCCCCAAGTTTACTTTCTCATTACCTGAAAAGAAGTCTATACTTGATTGCTTATAATTTAAGTTATAAACGTATTTGAGTTTATTTTGAGTGTTCTTTAAAAGCTTGTTTAAGTTTTGATATGTACCATATTTTTTTTCAAGTTTTTCAATTGCTGTTTTAAAAATATCTAAGTTAGTTGAAGAGTTTTGTTGTATGGCATTCAGACTTGTTTGATAAATAGTATGATCTTGTCTAAGCTTTTCAAATTTATATAAAAGATTATCTCTTTTAGTCTGGATAATAGACTTGAGCTCTATAAGCTCAGGAGAGTTGTGATTATTTTTTATTAAATATTGTGCTCTTCTTACAATTTCACTTGAATCATAATCTTGTTCTCCAAGAAAGTTCCAACCATGATAGTCATCTATGTAACCATTGCCATCGTCATCATACCCATTATTTGGAATTTCATTTTGATTAGTCCAAATTTTTCCTTGTAGATCTGGATGTTCTATCTGAACTCCTGTGTCAATTATGGCAACAACAATAGGTGGATTATTTTTAGGTTCAGGATATGTTAGTTCGTAGTCTTTAGCATTAATACCGATAAGTAAATCATCGCGATAGTCTGTGAGGTGCCAGTCTTTGGGAATTAATGAATTAGTCTTTATTAGAGATTCAATTGGGTATCGGTAGCGTAATAAAGAAAAAGGGGAAACCCAGCTTAAAGCTTGAGAAGTGCTGATTAAAAGAAAAAAGGTTATCAAGCGGCCCATGAACTTTATTAACTTAGTGTGCTATCATTCAACAATATCTGCTGTAATGATTATAGTATTTTTACGGAGCTAAGTGCTCGAAAATTCGAATATTTTTGAATGCAGTTGTTTGACTTCTAAATAAAGTTTTTCGTGGTTACCTAAATTATCTATAACAAAGTTGGCACACTTTCTTTTATCTTCTATTGGCATTTGTTGGTTTATAATTTTGAGAGCAAGTTCTTCAGAGATGCCATCTCTTTTAACAAGTCTTTGAATTTGTGTTTTGGGATCTAGATAAACACATATTGAAAGATCAACTTTTTGATCAATTTTCTTCTCAAACAATAACGGGCAGTCATAAATAATAAATGCATTTTTAGCAGAGATGGTTTTTTGCGTAAAATGAACAGGTATTTGAGAATAAATGTAATTTTCTATTGATGTCTTGATCTCTGGGTCAGAAAAAAAAGTCTCTCGTAATAATTTGAAATTGATTTTATTATTATTTATTACTTTAGAGACTGTCTGAGATAAAAAATTCTTAGTCTCTTGTTGTTCGTATATTTCGTGGACAATTTGATCTGCGTCAATGACTGTGTGATCCAAATCTTTAAAAATTTTACTGACGGTAGATTTACCAGTGGCTATTCCACCTGTTAGTCCTACGATTGGTAAATTAGTCTCGTAAAGCCTTTGAGAAGTTTCAAGTTTAATATATTCTGATTTGAGCTTATACATAAGTAATTGTAAGATTATCGCAATTATTATCGAATTACTATGGAGATACCATGAAAGGACACACATATATTTCTAATGAGGTTGATTCTCAAGGTTATGTAAACTGGAGTGATGTTGAAAATGATACTTGGAATAAATTGGTCTCAAGACAAGTTGAGATTGTTCCTAAAGTAGCGTCAAAAGAATTTTTACATGGGTTGGAAATTTTAGATTTTAACCCTAAAAAAGTTCCACAAATCCCAGAGATAAATAAAATCTTAGACGATTGTACAGGTTGGGGGGTTGAGCCTGTTCCTGCGATTATTCAACCAGCAAAATTTTTTGAGCTGTTAACTAAAAAAAGATTCCCGGCAGCAACTTTTATTAGAATTCCTGAAGAACTAGATTATTTACAAGAACCTGATATTTTTCATGAAGTTTACGGGCATACTCCTTTATTAACTAATAAAGCATATGCCAGTTTCATGGAAGAGTTTGGAAAAATTGCCTTACAAGCTCAGCCTAAAGATAGAAGAAGATTATTTCGTTTGTTTTGGTTTACGATTGAATTTGGTTTGTTAAAGCAAGATGGTGAGTTTAAAGCTTACGGTGGTGGAATACTTTCTTCAATTGGAGAGTCGAAGTATTGCTTAAC
>CATLVU010000141.1 GCA_950061135.1 uncultured Oligoflexia bacterium | reverse complement strand
GTACTTATGCACTTATCAGCAATTAAAGTTCTTTCATTTTCCAATATTGCCTGAGTTGGACAGGCATCGATACATTTCCTACAGTTTCCACAATGATCAACTTCCATATTATTAAACTCTCCAGTTTCAAGTTTTTGGTTTAATAATAATGAACCTATCAAAGTGTAACTTCCAAACTTACGATTAATAAGCATTGAGTTTTTACCAATCCAACCAAGACCTGCTTGGACTGCGTAGTCTCTTTCTAAAACAGGATGTATATCAAGACTTATTTTAAACTCAATGGAGTTATGACTATTTTTAAGTTTCTCTCCAATTAAATTTAAACGTTCTGATATCCAAAAATGATAATCTTGATCTTCAAAACCTGAAACATAAGAAGCGACTTTGTATTTTGGCCCTTGTTTTAATTGTTCTTTTTTTGCTGACCTATAGTCAAACAAAAACACGATCACACTTTGGCATTCAGGGAAAATGGTTTTTAAACTCTTTCGTAAATCTTTTCTATGGTCCGATAAATAAGAAAGACTTCCGTGGTTCCCTTTGTCAATCCAGTTTAAAAACTTATCATAACTTTTTGGTTCTAATTGTTGCAAATAGGCGTAATCAACAATCTTATTTTGCTCTAAAAACGCTTTATCTAAATGTAGAATTTGTTTCATAAATCCGTGTCAATAATCTCAATGGCCCCTGTAGGACATTTACTAACACATTCCATGTCTTTAGTACAAGACATAGCTTTAGTTTGATCAATACCAGTTCCCGATTTTTTATCATAGGTCCAAATATTATGAGGACAAACTTGAACACAGTTTTGGCAAGAAGCACATACAGCAGTATCTAAGATAATACGACCACTATCTATTTTCTCTTCAATAAATTGATCCTCGCTAATATTTTTTTGAGGTTCTTTGATAATCTCTACACGAATAGAGTTTGAAGTTCCTTGCTTAAAATATTTCCCGTCTCCGTGAGTGATGACAACTTTATCACCATTAGCAACCAGATTAGATTTTTTTAATTTCTCAATCATTTGATCTGGAAGGTTACTTAAGCTTTCTGGATCACTTTCAAAAAAATAAGGTGTAATTCCCCAGTATAAACACATCTTCCGAATCACTCTTAAAGAATTGGTAACTCCCAAAACTCTCTTCTTTGAACGAAAACGACTCATTTTTAAACATGAATTACCACTTTGAGTAATTGAAATAACCCATCTGGCATCTGTTTTTTCTGCAACAAGTGATGAAGCCACTTGTAAGCTAGCAGAAATTGATCGAAGGTCTGTATTTCTAAGTAATGGACGCTCTTTTGGATTTTTCTCAGCTTCTTCAACAATCTTACTCATCATTTTTATTGCTTGAATAGGATAATCTCCTGAAGCTGTTTCTCCTGATAACATTACAGCATCGGTGCCATCCCAAATTGCATTTGCAACATCATTTGCTTCGGCCCTAGTAGGACGAGCATTAGTTGTCATACTTTCAAGCATCTGAGTGGCCGTTATTACAGGTTTACCGACTGAATTACAAAGATTAATAATTTTCTTTTGTATATGAGGTACTAAATGGTTTCCAACCTCTACTCCCATATCCCCTCTTGCTATCATTATACAGTCCGCCGCTTCGATTATCTCTTCTATATTATCAACGGCTTCAGGTTTTTCTATTTTGGCAATAATAGGAGTACTTTTTCTTAATTTATGGATAAGGTATTTAACTTGCTTTACATCATCAGCAGTTCTTACAAAACTCAAAGCAATATAATCGACATCGTTCTTCAAACCAAAAATCAAATCTTCTTTATCTTTCTCGGTTAAACTTGGGGCCGAAACTTTTATATCAGGAAGATTAATACCTTTATTTGACTTTAATAACCCGCCTTCGATTATTTTAACTTCTAAAAAGTCTTTTCTCTTTTTCTCAACTACAGCTTCTAATAAGCCATCATCAAAGAGTACCCGCGCACCTTCCCTTGCATCGCTAACTAAGTTTTTATATGTTGTTGGGATATATTTATCTTCAAAACCTTTTGGCGCTTTTTTTAAACTTCCAATTGCCCATATTTCATCGTTTTGAAGCTTTAAGTTTTCTTCTAATTTATCAACTCTAATCTTAGGACCTTGTAAATCACAAAGAACTGCCACTTCATAGCCTGTATTCCTACTGGCCTGTCTAATATTCTCTAAAACCTTTTTATGTGATTCATGGGTACCATGACTCATGTTCATTCGTGCAACATTGAGCCCTTCTAAAATTAACTTCTCAATAATTTGCACTGAATTACTACTGGGGCCCAGAGTACCTACAATTTTAGCTCTACGGCTCATATCTTCCTAATAATTATGCTTTTTCTAAACTATTATAATCTTTTAATTCTGCTATTTTATCTTTATTCAGTTGTTCTAATTTTGCTATTCTGTTTTCATATTGTTGTTGAATAATTTCTTTTTCATTTTGGTTTGCCAGCTTAAGAGCTGCTAGCTCTCTTTGGAAAAATCTATGATTTTCTTCTGTAACTTCTTGCTGTTTGTCTCTGAGCTGTCTTAGTTCTTTTTCATAATGAAAAGTAATTCTTTTCATTTCTTTATCAGACTCTATTCTCTCTTCATTGATTTTATTTTGAGTACTTACTTTAATGTCTGTTATTTGTTTTTTTAGCTGATCAATTTTAGCTGCTGATGCTTCTTTTTGCGTTTCAATTTCAACTTGAGCAGCTTTTCTTATTCTATTTTGATTTCGTTTTATATCATCAGATGCTCTTTCTTTAACATGTTGAACTTCTGCAATCATTTTATTTTTCAATTCTCGGTTTTGACTAACTAATTCACCAATTTTTTGCTCATAATCATTCGTTAATTTATCAATTTTTTGTGTATATGTTTTCTTTAAAAAACCTGTCTTTTTAGAGTTTTCCTCACTGATTCTTTTAGCAAACTCTCTTTTTTCAGCAAGAAGTTGTTCCTTTGACGCTTCAGCTTGCTCCTGAGCTGCTGTTTGATTCTTTCTAATTGATTCTGAGAACTGCCTTTTTAAAGAAACTATTTCTTTTCCAGCTCCTTGCCTCGCCTGTTGCACAGCTTCTTGTTTATCATAGTGAGCTTTAGTTTGACCTGCTTCATTTTGCGCTTTTAACTCTGCAATCTCGAGTTCATTTTGAAGATTTTTCTTATGCTGATCTTTATTTATTTCATTAAACTTATTCTCTAGTTCTTTAAACTGATGAAGTTTCACATTTCTGTAATCATCCTTAAATTGTTTTTGCATATTCTGAATTTTATTAGTGTATTGACGATCTAAGGCATTTCTCTCTGTCATCATTATATTTTTTTGGTTATCGTAGTTTTGCTTATCATTAAGTCGTTGCATTTTTTGATAATCAATTTCAGGATTACTCGAGCCAAGCCCACCCTTTTCATTCATAAACCTAATATCGCTTAATGACTTATTATATCTAGCTTCTTGATCCGCAAATCTTTCTGAAAATGCTTTATTCGAATTCTTTGTTTCATTTCTTTGTATTTCTTTTCTTCTGCTTAACTCACTATCAAAGTCATTGCTTAGTTGTTCTACCCGATTATTTGTCGCATCTGTAAAACGCTTCATCTTTTTTTCTGATAAATCCTCAATCCGAGCGATATCTTCTTTCTTTAATTTATCCATACGAGAAAAGTCACGTGCCATCTTATCTCTGAATTCATTCTTTTCTTCGACATTATCTTTTATGATTTTCTTTTTCTCAGAGATATGATTATCAATCAAAGTTTCTTTTTCTTGATTAACGGCCGCTGTATGCTTATCCATATCTTTATTTGTTTTAGTTTGATGATCCTGAAACTTTCTTTCATTATAACTTTGAGCCTGAGAAAGAGCCTTGTCATATCTTTTTTTAGTATTTGCTTGATGACGATCATGATATTCATTTAAATCATTTGTTATGACTCTATGTTGCTTGTTAAGATCATGAATTTTTTTATTCCAGCCTTCAACATTTTCTCTTGTTTGCTTATTAAGTGCTATTTTTCTTTCATCTAGCTTTTTATTAAAGTCAACTTGGGCCTCTTTAAGCTTTTCTTTTTGTGAATCATCTAATTCTGAATATCTTTGATCGAAATTTTCTCTGATTTTTTTTAGTGAATTTTGGTAACTCTCTGAAGCTTTATTTGTTTTATATTCTGCAGACTTTTTTACTGACTCTAATTCTTGCTGGTGAGAGCGCTCTTGTTTTTCAAGAGTATTCTGATTATGTCTTCTTTCTTGATCTAGTTTTCGAGTATAATCGACGCCGTTCATATTAACCTTAGTTCAAAAGCTCCGATTAATATTCTAGCATTATCTGGAAGAGAATTGAGGGAGGTAAAATATTACCTCCCACTAATGATTATTTACTTAATTCTTGATCTATTATCTCGGAAAAAATTTCCACAGGTTGTGCTCCTGCAACTAACATTCCATTAACATAAAAAGTTGGTGTCGATTTTACTCCAATATCTTTTCCTTGCTGAATATCCTGCTCTACTTGAGCAATATACTTGTTATCATCAAGACATTTATCGAACTTACCAGAGTCTAGCCCTAGGCTTTTTGCTGTCTGTTTTAAGTTGTCTTTACTTAGCTTGCTCTGATCTGCAAACATTTCATCATGAAGCTTCCAAAAGTAATCAACACTTTGCTCGTTTGCACAAAGTGATGCGACTGCAGCACCTTTAGCTTGAGAATGAAAAGGAAGAGGGTATTGTTTAAAAACTATTTTAATTTTCTTCCCATATTTTTTCTTTAGCTCTGTTAGTACCTCTGCTCCTTTTGAGCAAAATGGACATTGAAAATCAGAGAATTCGATTATTGTGACTTTGGCATTTTTATCACCAAAATAAGGCGCATTACCTGCTTTAACATCAAAACTTGGTCTTTGAGGCTTTTCAAAAAATACGGTTATTCCTGACTTTTTTGTTTGATCAGCAATCCATTTTTGAACAGCTTCCCTTTTTTTATCAACCAGAAGATAATTTTTTATCCTCTCTTTTATTTGCTCATTAACCTGATTATCTGGGATTTTTCTTTCTTTGATAAAGGCTTTAATTTCATTTTCTGTAACTTTAGCACTAGTTGCTATGTACTTATCCATAAATTGATCATTTGTAAGACCTTTTTTTCTTGGGTCATTTTTCATCAATTTTTCAAGTAATAAAGAGTTTAATTTATTAAATTTAACATCAAAAACTTTTAATTCAGCATCATATATGTCTGACTCGATACCCGAGTAAAGCTCTTTTTTTGTTATCTTAATATCGCCCACTTGAGCAGCAAGACCTGTTCCTGGATCTTTTTTGTATTTATATTCTGGCCCAGACGTTGCCTTGGAGCATGAATACATAGACATTAGTAACGTACAAATAAGTAATAACTTCATCTCTTCCTCCATAAAAAGTGACTATTTGCCTAAAATGATACAAAAGAAATGCTTAAGTGGCACTTAATTATTTAAATTCTTGATAAATTCTTGATAGATGGATGAGGAACTCAGCAAAGAGTTATGCTCGCCAATACTTTCTATCTTCCCTTCATTCATGACTATGATTTTATTAGCATGAATGATTGTCTCGATCCTATGGGCAACTATAAAAGTTAAAGAAGAACGCTGTACTAAAAGTACAAGTTTTCTAAGAGCTTCTTCTAATTCCGAGTCCATTCCTGATGATATTTCATCAAATAAAACGATTGGTTTTGCCAAAAAGCAACTTCTTAAAGCAGATATCAATTGCTTTTGTCCCAAAGACAACTCTTTAGGATTAATTTGATCGTGAGGTTCAATAGACCAATGGTTCAAGAATAAAATTTTCTTTGGGTATTTCAGGGATATCTTTATGAATTAATTTGGAAATCCGTTTTGATGCTACCACCAGTATTTCATCAATTTCAGCAATTTGTCGTAAGCGGTTGTATGTGAGACGAATCATTGTTTCATCCCCCAGTATTTTTGTCAACTGTTTAGGACTATTCTCCCGGCTTTTAGGCCAGAAACGGGAGCCAGAA
>CATLVU010000140.1 GCA_950061135.1 uncultured Oligoflexia bacterium | reverse complement strand
GCTTGTGCTGTTTTTCAATAGGAGTGACTATAAAATAACCTTTAAATCCAAAAGTTCGCGCTGTACGAGCAATATCGTGAATATCCATATTGGTAACAGAGGTCGTTATTAAATCCCCTCTTTTATCTTTAATTGGATGATGAATTAATCCAAGGTACATAGGCCTATTCATCTAAAACCACCTTTTTCAATATCAACCTAAAAGTTGTTTGTTTGGACTCATCTAAATAGACTAAGTCGCCATCATTTCTTTGAGCTATTGATTTAGAAACAGCAAGTCCGAGCCCTGTCCCCTTTCCTTTTTCTTTGCTCGTTTTAAAGGGTTTAAAAAGCGAGTCTATATATGTGCTTGCAACACCTTTTCCAGAATCAATAAAATCAATAAATGCACTATCATCTAAACAACTCGTTTTTATCTTAATTGTTCCGCCACCAACTAGCTCATCAATTGCGTTTTTAACCAAATTTTCGGCAATCAAAGTTATCTCATCCAAATCTGCATAAAAATATATTTCATCATTTAATTCCCAGTGGATCTTAACTTTTGATTCACTTGCCAAAACATTTAGCTCATTAGAAAGTTTATTTTTTACATCTTCTAACAAAAATGGAGAGAACTCTATCTCATCATTGACTCTTGATAAGTCTTTTATCGTACTTACGATAGATGTTATTTTAGAAATTTTTTGATTAATTGTTTCTATTTCATTTAGCAACTTATCTTTATCCAAATTATCTTTTTTCACATAAGACTTAATTAACTCAAGCCTCGCACTTATAGCGGCCACGGGATTATTAATCTCGTGTATAAGAGATGCGGACATAGTCCCAAGTAGATCTAGATTATTTTCTTTATTCTTTTTCATTAGATGATTTTTTTAACAAATCAGGCCTATATTGTAATGTCATTTTTTTAGATTGATCCTCATTAAATAGCTTAATATTCTTATGATGTCCTGTTTGATAAACCTTAGGAACTTCTTTTCCTTCAAATTCAACAGGTCTCGTGTACAACGGATACTCAATCATTCCACTCGCAAAAGACTCTTCATTTAAAGAAGCTTTATTTCCAAGAATACCTGGAGCATATCTTAAAGAGCTATCAAGTATTGTCATTACTGCTAACTCTCCACCTGTCAAAATAAAATCCCCCAGAGAAATAAACTCGTTTACATAGTTTTCTAAAAACCTTTCATCCACGCCTTCATAACGTCCACAAATAAAAACAAGATCTTTAGACTCTTTTAATGAAAAATATTTTTGAGCAAAGTCTTCAACTTCATTCTGAACCCACTTTGTACCGCGAGGTGCAGGGTAGATTATATGGAGTTTTTCTTTCCAGTTCTCACCATAATTACCAGCATTAACTACCCCATTAATCAGTGCTTCTTTTAAAGCATCTGGGCGCATCACCATACCTGCACCACCTCCAAAGATACTGTCATCAACGCCTTTAAAGCCTTTAGCACAATACTTTGGAATAGGAACGATATTTAAGCTCAGTAGAATTTCGCTTGATCTTTCATTATTAAAGGCCTTACTAAGCACTCCAAACTCTTTAAAAGAGTCAAAGTAGTGCTCAAACATTGTGAGAATCCAAATCCTCTTTTTCAACTGATTACCTCAAATGAATCAACAATAATTTTCTTATCATCAAGATTGATATTAATGATAAATTGCTCAATGAAAGGAATCAGAATTTCTTCCGTATCTGATTTAATAACTAAAATATCTTGAACACCATTTGATGTAATACTTGAAACTTTTCCAAGTTTTTGCTGATCTTGATTCATAACTTCAAGGCCTATTAAGTCAGTTATATAGACTTCGTCTTCTTCGATTTCGGGAAAATCTTCCCTTTTTCTTGAGATACTCATATTCGTAAGTTTTTTAGCGTCCTCAGGGTTCGTAATTTCTGAAAAAAAACAAATAACTTTATTGCCGTAGGAAATTTCTTTTATTTTAACTTCTTTGTGTTCCTCTCTATTTGTGCCCATTAAATAGAGAATATCCCCTTCTGATAAATTCATATCATGATGATTTTCTAGATTTAAGGACAAACCACCCTTTAATCCATGAGTTTTTCCAATGGTTCCAATTTTAATTAAGCGATTACCACTACTCATATTTTATGGCCTTTACACAAAAAAAAACCGGAACAAACTTTAATTAAGTCTGCTCCGGTAAGTATTAATTTTAATTTTGATCGTCTATCTATTCAATGATTTCTAAAACTGATCTTTTCTTAAGCTTAGTTGAAGCTGCATTTAAAATTGTTCTTAATGCTCTTGCAGTTCTTCCTTGCTTCCCAATCACTTTACCGAGATCCGACTTGTCTACTTTAAGTTCAACAACAGTCGTTTGTTCACCCTCAATTTCGTTAACTTCAACCTCTTCCGGCATGTCCACTAACGCTTTACTAACGTATTCGATAAGTTCTTTCAGTTCACTCATAACACCTACTTTTTTAAATAGTTACTAACTTTAGAACTATTTTACATCGAATCAAGTAATTGACAAAATTTTTTTAATATTTAATGCCGTGCTTCTTAAAAAGAGAGTTTACTGTATCTGAAAGCTTAGCACCTTTATCTAACCATGCTTTAACAGCTTCAACTTTTACATCTTTTAAAACTTCTGTTGAGCTTGGATCGTACTGACCTAATTTCTCTAAGAATCGTCCATTTCTTGGTGTTCTAGAGTTTGTTGCTACTATTGTGTAAACTGGTCTGTGTGTTCTTCCACCACGCTGTAGTCTAATTTTAACCATTTGATATACTCCTCAAGTATTTTAAATCACAAAGACGATATTTTTATTGCATCCGCCCATCAAAGTCAATCTTATTTATCTATTATCGGCACAAAGATGCCCTTAATTCTTGCCATATTTGATAATAACGCCATGCAGGTGGGTCTGTTAACTTAACATGATGATCAGCAAGGAGCTTTAAGCCACATGTTTGAATCAATACTTTCTTCACCGAGAGATTTTGGTCTAGTTTGGCTTTCATAGCGGCCAAAATAATATCGTAATGCCTTAACTTTTTATCTGTGCGGTAAACCATTTTTTCACCAAGATAGCTAACCCAGTTAAGATCATATTTACGCATTATTTTTGTCCCAATATCACCAGCTTTTTTAGCTTCAAAACCAATCATCAACTCCACTTGTTTTCGAGAATACTCCCAAGCTTCATTTTGTCTAATATCGTCTTTCAAAAATGGGTCTGGATACTTCATTGACTGCCATAGGCCTTCTATACTTTCAAACTTTTTTCCATCTAAAACAAAAGGTGTATGAGCGAAATTTGATAAAATGCCAAGCTCATTTCTTTTTGAAAGAACGACTTCAAGACCCTTTATTGCAGAGTCAGGAGATATTTCCCACGATGCTAGATCATCGACTTTATTCCACCAATGATCAGGATAATTCGCTGATGCTAAAGTGGAAAGAACAACAGAAAAAATAACTAGTACAATTCTCATTAAAAGAATTTATTTCCAAAAGGTGATTTTTTCTTACCTTTTTTGGCTTTCTGTTTAGGCCCTTGTCTAAAGCCTGGCATCGCTGGCATTCCGGGAATTTGTGGTAAACCGCCACCTTTCATCGCTCCCATCATATTAATCATCATTGATTGCATTTGCTCAAATTTTTTAATGAACTCTTTTATATCCGACTCTTTTCTCCCACAGCCTTTTGCAATACGTGAGATTCGTGATTCATTTAAAATTTTATGATCTTCTTTTTCTTTTATGGTCATTGAATCAGTGATGACTCTCATTTTTTTCATTTCATCTTCTGCAGGACTCAAATCACCCATTTGCCTAAGCATTCCACCCATTCCTGGTAGCATTTTAAGAATGCTTCCCATTGACCCAAGCTTTGATATTTGTTCCATTTGTTTTACAAAATCATTGATTGTGAATTGACGATTTTCAAGCCGCTTCATCATTTTTTCAGCTTCTTTTTCGTCAATATTTTCTTGAGCTTTCTCTACTAAGGAAACAACGTCTCCCATATCCAAAATTCTTTTTGCAAGGCGGTCTGGATGAAAAGGCTCCAAGTCCTTCATTTTTTCACCAGTAGAGATAAACTTAATCGGTACATTCGTTACATGAGTAATAGAAAGTGCAGCACCACCTCTTGCGTCAGAGTCCATCTTTGATAGAACAGTACCTGTAAGCCCTATTCTGTCATGAAAAACTTTTGCGACATTAACAGCTTCTTGACCTGTCATAGCATCTGCGACTAATAAAGTTTCTGCAGTAGGAAGCTCTTTTTTAACATCCTCTAATTGGCCCATTAATTCTTCATCAACTTGCAGACGTCCTGCAGTATCGACAATAACCAGATTCTTTTTAAGCTTCTTTGCCTCTGCAAGCCCATCTTTTACAATTTGGGCAGGAAGCTTAGAAAGATCGGAGTCAAAATAATCAATATTTAAATTCTTAGCATGCTTAATCAGTTGATCCTTGGCCGCAGGTCTAAAGTTATCTGCAGGAATAAGATAAACATCTTTATTTTTCTTCTGCTTTAAATAAAGACCTAATTTACCAGTGAAAGTTGTTTTACCTGCACCGTTTAACCCGACAACTAAGACAGTATTTAGGTCACCTTCAATATTTAATGCTTGATTCTCTCCACCCATTAAAGAGGCCAATTCATCATGCATAATTTTTATAAATTGCTCTCCAGGATTAACACCACGAAGAACCTTTTCACCCAAAGCTTTTTCTTTGACTTCACTTATAAAGCTTTTAACTACTTTAAAATTTACATCCGCCTCAAGTAGTGCCGTTCTCACACTTTTTAAAGTTTCATCTATATTACTTTCTGTGATTTTTCCTTTTCCTGAAATACTCTTAAAAGCATCTGAGAATTTTTCACTTAAAGTATCAAACATCGGTTTCTCCTGTTTCTAAATAATCTAATAATTGGGCCTGCTGCGAAAACACTTTATGGGCACCATATTTTTTAAGCTCTAATTTAACTGATTCATCTCCACTAGTCCAATCAACCCCGATACAATGAGCTCCTAATTTAGCTCCACCTTTCATATCAGAAGGCGAATCCCCTATCATAACTATTTTTGAAAGGTCTGACCCAAGGACTTTTTTAATTCCCCCAATAAATGGCTTAGGGCCATCTTCAAGACAGCTAAAGTCTTCAAAATAGTGATAGATTTTATTTTCTTGTAATATTTTTGTTAGTGAATAACGATCTCTGGCAGTCCATACGTAAACAGGATTACCGTTTTTTTGCAAAAGCTTTAAAATCTCTTTAATTTTTGGAAATACTGGGCGCTCTACTCGAGAGGTATCAACAAGAGTTCCATCATGATCAAATATAAAAATATAACCTTTAAATCTATTCAAATCTTGTCAGGCCCTAATTTTGGTGTCATAAACCATCCATGCAAAGTTTAAAGTTCTCAGAATCTCTTCAGGCAAAGATAGACCATTCTAAAAGTTTTGCCACTCCTGTCAAGCTAGGACAGGTCCAATTTGATTCAAAATTAATTCTCGCACCTATGGCCGGTATTTGTACTCCCCCTTTTAGACTTTTAATGGAAGATCTCGGTGCTGGTGGTACAGTTAGTGAGTTAATTTCTTGTCACGGAATCTTATATAATAATAAGCGAACACTTGAGATGTTAAAAATTGATCCTAGAGAGCGAAATATAGGGATCCAACTTTTTGGTGAAACAGCTGAGGACATGGCCCAAGCCGCTCAAGTTGCACAAACTCATAATCCCAAATTTATTGATATCAATATGGGGTGTCCTGTTAGAAAGGTTGTTAATAAAGGTGGAGGTTCGGCCCTGCTAAAAGACATCAAAGAGCTTCCTCATTTTTTTAAAACCATAAAAGAAGCGATCAATATTCCCCTATCTATTAAAATCAGAACAGGTTGGGACGGCGAGGATATTAACGCTGATCTCATAGAGAAGATTGCGCTAGATGCCGGTATTGAGTGGGTCGCAATACATGGACGAACTCGTGCTCAACAATACACAGGACATGCTGATTGGAAATATATCGAATGGCTAAAATCTGTTTC
>CATLVU010000139.1 GCA_950061135.1 uncultured Oligoflexia bacterium | reverse complement strand
TGACTATTTCTGTATTTTTAGAATCTAAATTTCCTGTAGGCTCATCGCACAATAATAAGTCTGGTGCTTGAGATATTGCTCGCACTATATTAACTCTTTGCTGCTCTCCACCTGAAATTTCAAAAGGATACTTCTTTAAACAATGAGAAATTTTTAATACCTCAGCATAGTGAAGCACTCTAGACTTTAGATCTTTATCTTTTTTGGGCCCTAATTTAGACGGAAGCAAAATATTGTCTAAGCAATTAAGCGACGGCAATAAAAAATGAAATTGAAATATAAATCCGATATTCTGATTTCTATAAAATGCTTTTTTTTCATCTGAGAGTTTCGTAATATCTGATCCATTAAAGAGAATTTTGCCCTGATCAACTTCTTCTAGCGCACCAATCGAATAAAGCAAGGTGGACTTCCCTGAACCTGAACTTCCTTCAATCACAACATTCTCCTGCGCACTCAAAGAAAAGTTAATATTTCTTAAAACATTTGTTTCACCATAATTTTTAACTAGATCATTTATTGCTAATAACATTTTATGCAAATCCTTCTTTTAAACTAACTGCTAATGATCGCTTCTTAATTCGATAAATTGCTAAGCTACCAATTAAAATTAACCACACCAAAGATATACCAAAAACGATCGCATAATCAGATAAATTTAAAACTAATTGTAATTGGCTTAAGACATAAATATCTCCAGGTATTTTAAAGAGACTTAAATTTAAAAGCGCCCAATTACACAACTTTACTCCAAGAAGACTGAGTAAGCATGAAATAATCCAAACTGTACCTAAAAGAACAAACCAAAACATATTCAACTGCTTAAGCGTCAAACCTAAAGACCTTAGCATAAAAAACTCTAAGGACTTTTTTTCAAAAACATAAATGACAAATGCGGCAATATTTAGCATCGAAATAATAACAATTAATTGCAATACAATACTAATGGAGTTTTTTTCAACCTGAACAGCTTCTAGTAATATTTCAAATTCTTTCCATGATGGTGAAACGATAAATTCTCTACCAAGTTTTTTCTGTAAATCCAGAGCAACAATTTCAGAGTCAAGGCCATCTTTGAGTTTAATTATTGTTGAGTTAGTTGTCTGGGCTTTTAAATTAAATATTTTTAATAATGTGTCTTTATTTATGTAGATCATTCTCATATCTTTTTCATGGATATGATGATTGATGACCCCTTGGATAACAAATTTCTGTATTGTTGCTCGTCCCTGTTCTTTTGCAGTAGAGCTTGGAAAAGCAATCGTTACAGCATCCCCAACTTTTAATTTCATTTGCTCAACAAGTTTACTACCGACATAAACCCCGTCACTTAATTCACTAAAATTTTGACTTGTAATTTTGCCAAACGCAATTGGAGAAATTCCTCTTACAAAAACCCCTTGGCTTTTAGGAGAAATTAGCATTCCTTGAAAATCAAGAACTGATGTATGTAATTTGGCACCAAGTTTTTTTTGAAACTCTTTAGAGTTTAAATAATACCCTGATTTTTTTTTAATTTTGATATCACCATTAGAAAACTCTAGCGCTGATCGTAATGAATGATCAAAACCATCCATTAAACCAGATGCACAAAGTACAACAGCAATAGAAAAACTTAAACTTATTATACTTCCAATAAGAAATCTGATGGAAGATTTTCCGTTTAATAGAATCTTAAATAGTTTGGGCAATGATCTAGGCCCCATTGACTATTCAGTCTCGTCGAACATTTTCTCTTTTTTCAATAGAGGAAATAAAATGACGTCTCTAATTGTTTGGCTATTAGTTAAAACCATAACAAGGCGATCAATACCAATCCCTTCACCTGCTGTTGGTGGCATCCCATATTCAAGAGCACGAACAAAATCGTAATCAGGATCACAGGCTTCGTCATCTCCTGCCTCTTTAAGAGCTGCCTGCTCCGCAAATCTTTGAAGCTGGTCAGTCGGATCATTTAACTCGTTAAATGCATTAGCTATTTCCCAACCATTTATATAAAGCTCAAATCGATCTACAACCTCTGGGTCTTCATCATTTCTTCTTGATAATGGAGATACCTCGGTTGGAAAATGAGTAATAAATGTTGGCTGAATTAACTTATCTTCAGCAAACTCTTCAAAACATAAAACCATTAACTTTGCAGTTGATAATTTTGCAATCTCATCTTTTTTCTTTTTCATCTCATCAAGAGTTAAAAGAAGCTCTAACATTTTATCAGCATTTTTTAAATCATCATGATTTAAAGATGTATATTCAACAACTGCATCTGCCATCGACTGACGTTTAAAAGGAGCTTTAAAAGAAATCTCTCTATCTCCCCAAGGAAGAGTTTCTGAACCCATAACATCTTTAGCAAGCCCACCAATCAATCTTTCAGTTTGTTCCATTAAATCTTCATAAGTGGCCCAAGCTTGGTAGAACTCGATCGTTGTAAATTCAGGGTTATGCTTTAATGATAAACCTTCATTTCTAAAACAACGGTTCATATCAAAAACTTTTGGGTAACCACCAACGATCAGTCTTTTTAAATGTAACTCGGGAGCTATTCTCATAAAAAGCTCCATATCAAGAGCGTTATGATGAGTTGTAAAAGGTTTCGCGGCCGCACCTCCTGCAATCGAATGAAGCATAGGAGTTTCAACTTCTAAATAATCCTCATTATAAAAGAATTCTCTAATATATCTAACAATCTCAGATCTTTTCTTTAATTTGTCGCGAGTATCTTTATTCATCACCATATCAACATAGCGCATACGATATTTAAGTTCTTGATCTGTCAGTCCGTGAAACTTTTCAGGTAAAGGACGAATTGATTTTGTAACAACTTTGAAGTCTTGAGCATTGATAGACAATTCACCTTTATTTGTTTTGAAAATATCACCTTTTGCCCAGATAATATCACCGTAGTCACATAGCTTATAATCAGCAAAACCCTCTTCGCTTGTAACATTCTTTTTTACATAGACTTGAAATCTATCAGAACCATCATCAACTTGAATAAAGGCCGCCTTTCCAAAATCACGAACTAACATCGCTCGCCCTGCAATTATATACTGGTCAGTCTCGCCGATTTCTTCTTTTTCTAAATGCCCATATTTTTTCTTAAGCTCTGTTGCGGTAATTGTCGGTTTTAAATTATGTTTATAAGGATGGGATTTCGCGTCAATCATACGCTGACGTTTATCTAGTCTAACTTTCATTTGCTCATTAAATAAGTTTTCCCACTGCGAGACATACTGATCTGTCATAATTTCACCTTTTAAACAATCTAGAATAAGCCTGAATATTAGCTTTTATAGGTGGTTATGACAATAAAAAGCTCTATACCTGTCTCTCTGGCAAAAAAGTTGAAGTTATTGTTTTTCGGCTACGGCATCAGCTTCTGAAACTACTTCAGTCAGATGGTGCTCTGGTTTATGGGTTAACTCGGATTAGTCGGTAATCGGATATCTGAAAGCTCACGGTATATGCTTGAACCTATACCTCTGAAGCTCGCCACTGCAAATACGACTGCATAAAATCATCAAGATCCCCATCTAAGACTTTTTCTGCATTACCTGACTCGCAATTTGTACGATGATCTTTAACCATTTTATAAGGATGTAGAACATAAGAGCGGATTTGTGATCCCCAACCAATTTCTTTTTTATTGGCCTCTACCTCTGCTTGCTCTGCTCTTTTTTCTTCCATCGCCTTTTCATAGAGCCTCGACTTCAAAACCTTCATCGCTGTTTCTTTATTTTGGAGTTGAGAGCGCTCATTTTGGCATGTTACAACAATCCCAGATGGGTGGTGAGTAATTCTTACTGCTGAATCGGTTGTATTAACTGACTGACCACCAGCTCCACCTGAGCGATAAACATCAATTCTAATATCTTTATCCAACACTTCAATTTCTATTGAATCATCAATTTCAGGAGAGACAAAAACAGAAGCAAATGATGTATGTCTTCTGGCGTTTGAATCAAAAGGAGAGATGCGAACGAGTCTATGGATTCCGGTCTCGGACTTTAAAAGCCCATAAGCAAAATCTCCTTCAACAGAAAACGTTGTAGACTTTATCCCTGCTGAATCTCCTGCTTGTAAATCAAATTGCGTTAATTTAAAACCTTTAGACTCTGCCCATTTAATGAACATTCTATGCAGCATTGATGCCCAATCACAAGACTCTGTTCCCCCTGCTCCTGCATTAATAGAGATAATTGCATTATTAGGATCAGTTTCTTCAGAAAGAAGGACTTGTTTCTGCGCTTCTTGTAATGATTTTTCTAATTCTTCAAAGGTACTAATCGCCTCAGCTAAACTGTCATCATCTCCATCCATACAAAATTCATAAAGAGTTTCAAAGTCTTCTTTTTTATTCATCATAGAATTATAGATATCCACAGATTTAGAAAGAATTGATTTTTCTCTTTGAATTTTAGCCGCATTGTCTGAATCCTCCCAAAAACCTTCAAGGAGTTCCATCTGCGTAATTTCTGTTAGGCGATTTTCTTTTTTATCGACGTCAAAGTGACCTCCGAATCTGATCTAAGGTCTCACTCATTGTAGCTAGCGCACTTTTATATTCGTTTAATTTGATTTTATTTTCTTCAATAGACATGCATAGAGATTAGTTTTTTTATGCTGAAGTTTCAATAACAAACTAGCGTAAAGTCTCACAATCAAATTCTGGACCTGATGGAGGGATATTTTCTTGAATAAGTCTTAAAACAGCAGAAAAAGTCATTCTATCTGCTTGCATTTCTAGGCTTGCAAAAGGAGTGTATTTCTCAACATATCGTCCAAAGATAAAGCCTCCAAGACTAAATGCTCCACCTAAAACTCTTTTAAGGTCGGAAATACTCTCTATTTCGTCGAAGTTTGGAACTTTTTTGTTTACCACTAAGTAATAAAAAATTTGCCTTGAAAACTTTTTCAAAAACTTTACTGGAATCATTCCCTTAACAGCTGCCTCAAACACAGGATACGTTGCTCTAACTTCTGCATCGTCAAGAATATTGTCTGCAGTTCGAACAGTTCCTTCAGAAGGTTCGTCAAATCGCAAGAAGCTTTGTTCTATATTTAGTAACCCTGCCCACAGAATAATCATCTCACTCTGTGACACAGGAACTTCAGACCCATCTGCAAAATGTGTACATGTACGACTAAACTTGGCAACATCGTCAAAATATTTATTTCTTTCTTCAGTTTCAAGCTCTTCTATAAAGTTTTTCAACCCCGGAAAAATTTCAGAGAAGTCCTCATCCCCTTTTTCAGAATTAAAAAAACCTATATAGTTCTCATTAACACACTTCTGAGTCACCCTACCACGGTCATCAAACTCACACTTATCTTTTATAAAAGCGAAAAAATCTTTTGATAGCTTTAAAGAACTTAACATACTCACAACAAACTCCGTAAACTCAGGGATTTCAACTTTGCTGTCACCATTTGATTGAGCTTGAAATAGGCTTGTTACTAAAGTAATCGTTGATGATACACCGATTGCTCTACCGGGAGCAATATACCCTTCCCCTTCAAAAAAGTTAGAGAACTTCGTCATGAAGTTTATAATAGAATCTTGAGTCATATAATAGCGCCCAACTACCGAGTCATCTTTTGTTCCAAAAGCCTCAAAGAACTTTGTAATAAGCTCTTCTATGATACCAATCTCAACAATACCTCGAACGTTTCGGCTATACTCAGGTGTGTAAGAAGGCAAATATGAGCTTCCTAGCATAAAACGATATCTTTCTACGATACGATTAAAATCTAAAATAAAACTCTTATCCCACTCACCTAGAAAATATGGAATGTAGGGAACTCTTAATATTTTTTCCTCAGACTTTATTAATTTTACATTACTAAAATAAGCTCGGTAAAAAAACAAAGACTTGTCTAATAATCGAACAATGTAATTATCGATTATTTTATGTACTTCTTTCGCCGAGAAATTTTCAGAGTTATCATCCAGAAATACTTCTTTTAATTTCAATATATCCTTTTCATAAGTAAGATAATTCATATACTCAGGGAAAAACTTTGCAACAACATTTGCTAAGTCCTCATAGGTAAACATTGTCTCATTTGAATATTTAGTATGT
>CATLVU010000138.1 GCA_950061135.1 uncultured Oligoflexia bacterium | reverse complement strand
ACTCGATCATATCCAAGAAACAGGAATCAAATCATTTAAATTTTATGAGGTTGTCCATGTGGACAATAAAGGACTGTAAGGAGTATATGACAAAAAATTTAAAAAAATTGCAAGTCCACCTAAAGATTCCTTCACGTTTCAAAAGCCAGTTCTAATTGGTCCAGACTTAGAGCTTTTAATTCAGGCCAATGAGAACTTACATGGGATTAAAGGGCTTGAGAGAACAAAGTCGGAAATTCTGCTACTAGCATCAGTCTTTGTTTTCACTATTCTAATGGCTTTTTATATTTTATTAATTCTAAAGCGAAAAAAGAAAATTGAAAAAGCAGTATCAAAGAGAACTCAAGAACTAAACTTAGAAGTTGAAAAAAAAGAGCAAGCGATCGAACAAATAGAGTTTTTTGCAAAGAAAAAAAGTGAGTTTTTGGCCATTATGAGTCATGAGATTCGTACACCGATGAATGGTATTTTAGGGGTCTTAGACTTATTTAATGTCGATAATTTAAATAAAGAACAACTTGATGATATTGAAGTGATGAAGTCATCAGGAAATGATTTACTTCGAATCTTGAACGATATTTTAGATGTAAGTAAGCTGGATTCAAAAAGTATAAAACTACAAGATGATCGTTTTTCTTGGGCAGAATTATTGCCTCATTGTCTTTCTTTATTCAAAAAATTATCAAAAGAAAAAGATATCATTATTCAATATGATTGTTCTTCTATTACTTCCGGACATATTGGAGATAGTAGAAGGATTAAACAAATTATTACGAATCTTGTAAACAATGCACTGAAGTTCACAGAAAAAGGAACGATAGAGGTTTTTGTAAATACTAAAGCTGTTGATGAAAAAGAAGACCTTGTTGAGATTTCCGTAATTGATACAGGTGTAGGGGTTCCGGAGGATAAGCTGCACCAACTTTTTTCTCCTTTCTCTCAAGTAGATTCCTCTTTGTCTCGTTCAAACACGGGTGTTGGGTTAGGGCTACATATATGTAGTCGACTTGTACAGCTCATGAATGGAAGTATTAACTTTGAAAGTGAATTGGGGACAGGGACGAAGGTCACAGTATTTTTAAGCTTAGAGAGATGTGATTTGGATTTAACCAGCCCGACTTTAGAGAACTTATTAATAAAAAACTTTTCAGGTATTAAGGTTTTAGTTGCAGAAGATAATGAAGTGAATCAATTAATTATTAAGCGTATGCTTAAAAAACTTGATATTGACCCTGTTATAGTTGAAACGGGTCTCGAAGCGGTGAATGAATGCTCAGTAAACTCTTATGATTTAGTTTTTATGGATATGCATATGCCTCAAATGGATGGGGTTGAAGCAACGAAGAAAATTTTAGAAAATAATGATAAAAAGAGTGCGCCTTCAATCGTTGCATTGACAGCAAATATTCTAGAAGAAGATAAGAAAAAATGCTTAGAAGCTGGAATGACCGACTTCATCAGTAAACCAATGAAGTTAAATGACTTAAAGAAGGTGCTTACAAATTTAACTTAATCGAAAAATTTTCCTACTTGTAGCTGCTACTTTTTTTATTCGATGTTTCTCCGAAATAGATTTCATAAGGAGAAAACATGAAAAGAATAATTACCTGCTTGGTATCATTGATATCATTAAATGCTTTTGCAACTATGATTGAAGGGATAAATCCAGAATTAAACTTTGATCCGAATATTGAAATGAAATCGAGTTTTACTAGTCCTAGACTTAATGTTGTTATTGAAAACTATTATTTTCCCGATGGCCCTCAAAGAGATAAGTTTGAGCATGCACTTGAGCTTCTCGATGAAATAATGAATTCCGAAGAATTTAAAAGAAGAGTTATTAGTTATGTAAGAGAAGTGAATGGTGAGTGGGTGAATAGTTATCAAAAAAGTTACCTTTGGTATAACAGAGATGAAGTTCTTTCACCGGAAGATGTTTATAATGTACTGATGGAAGGTAATGAGAAAATGCGTCCAAGTACTTTAGCTGAAATGAATTTAAATTCTTATGTAAAGGTTTGTCGTTGGTGGGAAAAGTGGTCAACTTGGTGCCGTAAGGTAATTGGTTCAACTGCACCATCAAAAAGTAAGTGGATAAAGCTTAATTGGAAGTTTTACAGAAAGTATGAAGTTAATAATATGGTAGCAAATATGGTTCATGAGTGGATTCATTTATTAGGATTCCTACATGGAAAAGATAGAATGCGAGAAGAAGTACCTTATGTCGTTGGCGCAATTGCAGGGCAACTTGCAGCTGAAATTATAGAATTTGGACATCCATTATCGGTTATAGAATAAAAAAAGGGCCCAAAGTTTGGGCCCCATTTTTTGTATTGTTTTTTCTGGATAAGAATTAAATTACATCCAAGGCCATCCGCCACCAGAAGCGTTAGCAGCTTTAAACCAACACTTTGGTCTAACACCAACTGTATCACCTGAGTTCTCATAGCAAACACCAATTGACTCATCTTCTTGATCAACATCAACCATATCGCTGATGTCACATAATGCACCTGCATAGTAAGTATCTAAACGACATTGTGTTGCTGGGTGATTATGGTCAGTCTTAGAAACAACATTTGCATCTTTTGTATCAAACTTCGGCTCAACATCTGATCTTCTTAGGTGTTGAAAAAGTTTTGCTGTACTCATTCCAGCCATTGCACCTCTTTGACAGATTAATCTATCCATTTCTGAAGTAAATTGCTCAGCACATTCATCAACTACAAGTTGAGGAACTTCCATTTTTGCAATCATCTCTGGCGTAGTATCATTTCTAAAATGCTTTCTTAAACATTTTGTAGTCGCGAAATAATCAGCTTGACCTTCATTTGAAGCCCATGAAGTACTCCACCAAGATTTTTTCTTAGGAGCTCCACCAATATGGTGACCAATTTCGTGACAAACAACTAGAGCAAAACCATCTGCTGTAATAGTCTCATGTCTAGCAAGACCACCAAACATTGAAACTTTCCAAGTTGTTCCAATTTGTTGAGCGTAGGCATTAACTGTACCGTCATCCCACTTTCTCTCAACCACTAAGTTTCCACCCATTTGTTCAATAATAGGTGCATAGATTTCAGTCACTTCATCGATTACTTTGTTAAAGGTAGCTTCATCAATAGTGTTGATACCTTTAGAAGTTGGTGATAACCAAAGATTGTTTTCAGGTAAGAATCCTTCATTACCATCGATTGTACAAGTGATTGCATTTTGCGCTAATGCTAGAGATAAGCATCCAACGGCTAGTTTTTTTAACAACATACACATCCTCCATGATTTTTGTTATGTATTATGAAATTAATGAATCGTTTATTAACTTCGACTAAGAACTATTTTTGCTATTTTTTTTTTAAGAGTCTATAAAATAAGCTTTATGTAAGAAATTGTATGTTTTAAACTGATTAAAAAACTTATGTATAAATTAATATTTTTTGTCCCTATTCAAAGTGCCGAAGAAGTGAAAAACGCTATTTTTAATAGTGGTGGTGGGCGTCTAGGCAATTATTCTCATTGCTCTTTTGAAACATCAGGAGTGGGCCAGTTTCTTCCCAATAAGATGGCCAACCCTGCAATAGGAGAAATAGGTGAGATTGAGAGGGTAGATGAGCTTAAAGTTGAGATACTTTGTGAAGATATAGAAGTAGTGAAATCGTCAATTCAAGCACTTAAAGACTCACATCCTTACGAGGAGCCTGCTTACGAGGTGCTAACTTTACTCAAAATTTAAGTTTTCTCTCCATATAACCGAGAAGATTACTCGGAGAACGTTATGAGAAAACTACTTTATTGCATTTTATTTTTCCTATCTTTAAATACTTTAGGTATGAATCAGTTTGATGCCCAAAAGCATAAAAAGCCTATGCGTGAAGTTGCTATTATTGCTTCAGATGACGGATATTTTCCTAATAAAATATCAGCCTTTGTTGGAGAAAAAATAAGGTTATTAGTGACCTCTTCATCCGATAAAAAACAATGTCTTATTCTTGAAAAACATGAAGTCTTTTTGCCTGCAGAAAAAGGGAAAATAGCCGATAAGTTAATAGTATTAGATAGTCCTGGACGCTATAAAATTTATTGTCCCGCAACTGATTTTGTCGGACATTTAACGGTTTTAGAAAAACCAGGAAAAAAGGCAAAGACACAGATTATTGAAAGGACGATCGCGAGTGAACCGGAACAAAGAGTTCCTCATTATTGGATACCTCGTGATTATGATAATTAAATTATGAGTAGTGATTTTTTAAAAGACCTCATTTCATCACAGCTAGCACCAATAAAAGATCTTTTGGAGGACCCTACTGTATCTGAAGTTATGATTAATGGTCCTCATGAAATCTTCATTGAGCGAGGTGGACTTGTCACTAAAGCGCCAAATAGCTTTAGAGATGAAGCAACATTATTAGCTGCGATGAACGCCGTTGCTAGATCAGTAAATAGATATATCGATAAAGACAATCCAAGACTTGATGCAAGACTTCCCGATGGAAGTAGGGTTGCCGTTGTAATTCCTCCAATGGCCAAAAATGGAACTACAGCTGCAATTAGAAAGTTCTCAGAAGAAAAACTAGGCCTGAAAGATTTAATAAACTTTGGGTCGTTATCTCCTGATGGTGCACGGTTTTTAGATTGTTGTATGTATATGGGGAAGAACACTCTTGTTAGTGGTGGAACAGGTTCAGGAAAAACAACAATGCTCAATGTTCTTGGATCAAGAATGCCAAAAACTCAAAGACTTTTAATCATTGAAGATGCATCAGAGCTTCAAATAAAAGCTGAGCACGTAGTACAATTTGAAACAAGAAAAGCTGATCCGAATAAAGGTTTAACCGAAATAACGATTAGAGATTTGATGGAGTCTGCACTTAGGCTACGCCCTGATAGAATAATTGTCGGGGAGGTTAGAGGTCCTGAAGCATTAGACCTTTTAAATGCTATGGGAACAGGCCATGATGGAAGTATGGGGACTGTACATGCCAATAGTCCACAAGATGCTTGTACCAGGCTTGAAACATTATGCTTAATGGGCGAAACAAAGATTCCTGCAGATGCGATAAAAAAAATGGTAGGCTCTGCTCTACAATTAATTGTTCAATGTTCTCGATATCATGATGGTGGAAGACGAACATCTCATATATCAGAAGTCTTAGGTGTTGATGAACACGGAAGATATATAACCAAAGATATTTTTAGATGGGTACAACGAGGAGTTGATCCGGATACAAAAAAGTTTATCGGTGAAATGGTTCCTTGTGGTTATGTACCAACATTTTTTGAAGAAATCGTTGCGAATAAATTACCGTTTCCAAAATCCAAATTTCAACCACCTGAATGGGCGGTGCCTCTACTATTAGAACAACAAAAGAAAAAAGCCGCCTAAGTTACTGGCAGTTCTAAATATTTTTGCTAAACTTCCATAAAAAAATGAGGAGTTTAAATGAGCGCCATTACTAAAATAATTGCAAGACAAGTATTAGATTCAAGAGGAAATCCAACAATCGAAGCTGACCTTTATACTGAAGCTGGAGCTGTCGGTAGGGCCTCTGTTCCGTCGGGAGCTTCAACTGGTAGTCGTGAAGCATTAGAGTTACGTGATGGGGACAAAGCTTTTTACTTAGGAAAATCAGTGAGAAAAGCGATTCAAAATATTAATGAAAAGATAGCACCAAAGCTTATTGGAAAAGATGTTTTGGATTTAAGAGAGCTAGACAATACAATGCTTTCTTTGGATGGAACAGATTTTAAAAATAATCTAGGAGCAAATGCTATGCTTGCTGTTTCTATGGCCGCTTGTAGAGCAGGAGCAATGGAAAAAAGGCAGCCTTTGTATGTTTATTTAAGAGAGAGCCTTCAATGTCCAACTGAGCAAGCTAGCTATAATCTTCCAGCTCCGTTGATGAATATAATTAATGGAGGAGAGCATGCTTCAAATAATTTGGACATCCAGGAGTTTATGATTGTTCCTCATCTAAAAAACTCTTTTTCTGAAAATTTAAGAGCAGGAGTTGAAGTTTTTCATCATTTAAAAAAAGTTCTCGAATCAAAGAACTATTCAACGAATGTTGGAGACGAAGGAGGGTTTGCACCATCTTTGAATTCACACGAAGAAGCGATTGAATGTATTTTAGAAGCGATAAAAAATGCAGGTTATATTGCGGGTGATGATATTTCTATAAGTTTAGATGTCGCAGCAAGTGAATTTTATAATAAAGAAACTGGTCTTTATACTATGGGAGGAAAAGATTATACCTCTGAAC
>CATLVU010000137.1 GCA_950061135.1 uncultured Oligoflexia bacterium | reverse complement strand
AGAGGGGACTGTCGTGAGTTTTTTAATGTATCTAAAATAAACTTACCTGCTTGCTCTGAGCTTGAACCATAAGCAATAATTCCCTCATCATGACCTTCCATTGCAAATATTCCTGCTTGTTGATTTTTAATTAGATCTTTAGCTGCATGGGCCATTTCCAAAGTACCATAGTTAATATCTTTCGAAGTCTTGGGATAATTATTTTCTAGCATGTAATTCCACAAATGCTTTGAGTGAACATGAAATATAAAGTTTATTTGCGGGCAAGATTGGTATATTGCAAAATGAGTTAAAGACTCACTTGAAGGAGCAATCGGGCCCATTGCTTCAATACTCATTTTTTGTAAGTTGCATTTTGTTACTTTTGTATAATGTAATCCGTTTAGATGGGCAAACCGACCTGTTTGTGTACCACTAATAATAAATTGAATATCACCGCTTATCGCTGATTCTATTTTTCTTGAGATATTACCGTAGCCGATTTTTTCAGTCGGATATTCACCAATGAGGTTCATCTTAAAGAGAATCGCCCTCCACTTTTCTAGCTCGAGAAATTGTTTTTCTTCGATAGGAGAGGACTTTTTTAAGTTAAATTTAAATTTGATGACACCTTCATCTAATGTGTTTTGAGTCATTTTATCCTTAAAAATGTTTTATAATAGATTCAATTATAATATTATAAAGTTTAAATGAGCTATCAACAAGTACTCATACGAGGAGATTACTATATCTGATAATAAAGATGACCAAACATTAGATCTTGATGAATTAATTGACGAAGAGTTAGACGAAGATATTCCTTTAGAGATAGAGGATGAAAGTGAAGACCATACTTCGGTTATGAGTATCGAAGAGACTAATGCTGGAATGGAAATTGAAGGTGAAGAGCTCGAAGACGACTACTCTGATTCAGAATCATCTAAAATTACGGCCATTAAAGATAAAATTGGAGGCTTTATGTCTCAATTTAAGAAGCCTAGAAAAAAAGCAGAGTCAGATGAAACTCAGACTAGGGATACCGACGAAATCACGGCTTCAGCTCAAAAACTAAGAAATAAAATGACGGGCAAGCTACCTGGAATCGATACAATACTGAGTAAGTTTAAAAAAGATAAAGATAAAGGTCAGACTAGAACAGAGCTAGAAGCTAATGATAGTGATTTACTTGATGACATGGATGAACCAGGAAAGAAGGATAAGAAAAAGTTTAAACTTACACCAATCCATATAATTGTACTTGGAGCCTTAGCAGCTTTTGTTTTTATTCCTGATGAAGAGCCACAAGTCGACCCTGTTCCTCAAACTGCGAGGAAGCAAAAAGTAAAAAAGACTAAAAAGAAAAAAACAATCTCTAAAGAGAAAAAACAGGATGAAAAAGCTGAAGCGACAGAGGTTACAGAAATAGAAGAAAACAAGATTGATGAAACAGAAATCAGGATTGATGATATTGATACTGAAGACTTGGTCTCAGAAGTGGAAGCAGATGAATTTAAATCAGTTTCTGAAATTAAAGAAGAGCAGGGGATGACAGATCCTATAGAGATAGCACCTATTCCAGAGGAGCAAATTGAAGTTAGTGATAATGAAGATATTGGAGAAAGTGAAATCAAGGATAACTTAAGTTCAGACGTAAAAGAGATGTCTCAGGCTCCAATTGAAGAAAATATTGATATGCTTGGTAGTTCAGACTTATCTGAAAAGCTAACAGAGAAGGTGCTAGCCGAAATGGAAGATAGCTTCTCTGAAGAAATAGGAGAGGTCGATCAAGATAATAATACAACTGTTCCTTCAGAGCCCGTCTCTCCTCCCGTATATGATATTCCTGGAAGTTCCTTAGTTTATAATTGCACTGATCTGCACTGGGCGTGTATTTCAAAAGAAGAATACCAAACTTGTTTACAAAATTATCGTTGGAACTCATTTAAAAAAATACCAACAGAATGTTATCCTGTTGCAACATATGAGACTGAGCGTAGTTGCGCTATTGTTCAACAAAATAAAACTGATAGGGCCGCAGAAATAAAATTTTGTAGAAATTAAGCTGCGTCTTTTTTGTACTTTTCTTGCATCAAAGGAATATAAAATTCGTCTTCTTGTTTAGAAGCTTCCTTTTTCATACCTTCAATAAAGTGTTTTACTAGACCGGGATCAAATTGTGATCCTGAGAACTCAATCAATTCATTGAATGCAGTATCGTATGACAATCCTTTTCTATAAACTCTAGTAGAAGTCATAGCATCAAATGTATCTGCAATAAGTATTATTCTTGAGAATAAAGGAATTTTATCACCTTTTAATTTATCTGGATAACCACGACCATCATATCTTTCATGGTGATGTTTTGCGAACTTTGCAACCTTTTCAAAAACTTCAAAGTCTTTAAGAATTTGATAGGAAAGAGTTGGATGTTCTTTCATTATTGTAAATTCTTCATCTGTTAAGCGAGTAGGCTTATTTAAAATAGCATCTGGTGTGCCAATTTTTCCAATATCATGAAATAAAGCAGATAATTGAAGGTCATACATTTCTTCATCCGTAAGGCCTAGTTCTTTACCAACAACCATTGAGAAGTAACAAACTCTCATGGAATGACCAAAGGTATAATTATCTTTAGCGTCGAGTGCTTTTAAAATTGTTCTCGCTGCCATTTCACAAATTTTTTGTTTCTCGCTTTTCAGTTCATCAATCCTCATTGCCATCTTCATGATGGAGGCAACAGGAGTTTGCTTCTTTGAGCGAAAGCTTAAAACATTGTCATGCTTTTTCTTTTTCAAAATAAATCCTTTGTCTTAAAAGACTTTCGAAAACTCTTCGGATGATTTAGAATAAAATAAACAAAAAAATCAGACTCTTACTTAAGTGGCTGAAAATACAAAAGGTAAGTAATTGATTCTATTAGATAATAGCAATAAACTAAAAGACTGGTTCACAGAGAATGTTCAAGAAAATGTTGGAGTCATTTGGTTGGATATGGCAACCTATGAACTCTCTGAAGGAGTTAAGCAAGACTTAGTGATGATCAGTGCGGAAGCTTTAGACCTCGCAAACGAAATAGTTGTTAGGAAACTATCAGAGTGTGAAGGGGTAATTATTTTTAACCCTTCAAATAAAAGTCTCAAATTGGAACTTTCAAATATTATATATGAAGTTCAAAGTGAAACTAATGCGAAAATTTTAGGAAATCTAATTAAAACTTTCGAGTCTAATATTACAGAAAGACAATATCTCAAGTCAGATCTATTAACTATAGATAGAGAGCTTACAGAAGTATATCATTCATTGAATGATGAACTACATAGAGTAAAAGAGATATATGAGAAAAAAAGCCCAAGACGTTTTAATGAAATTAAAGGGGTAAAGATATACGGTAAGTACGCTGCTGGATTAAATATGGGAACAGATTTTTATGACGTTATAAATTCCGATGATCATATTTTTGGAGTAATCACTAGTTGTAGTTCATATATCTTTTCGAGTACCTTAGTTCGTTTGTTTCACGAATTAAAAAGCTTACCTTTTAGTACCGCTGAAAATGAGCAAATGTTTTTTAAGAAAGTCTTGGACGAGGAAAAGAATTTTTTAAAGAATAAAAAGTTTGATCTCGATATTTTAACTTTTAGGCTTCACTATTCAACTCTTGAGCTTCACTTAGAGGCAAGAGGGAAGTTTGGAATGGCACTAACTGATTCTGAGCATCAATACCTTGAGGAGTCCGGACAAATTACTCAAAAAACAATTAAGCTGGATAGAGATCAAAGAATATTGCTAAATAGTACCGGGCTTTATAAGCATAATATGCAAGAAATACCAATTTCAAAACTAGAAGAATTAGTTTCAAATAGAAACATAAAGTCATTAGATATTCTTGATGAGATTTATTTTCAATTAAAGAAAAATGCATCCGATGGAATTATTGAATATGATAGTTCATCATTAATTATAGAGGTCGATCCAAATGTTATGGTATCTATGTAAGTTTTTTATTTTTTTATTTTTTTCTACTCAAGCCTTGGCAAGTCAATTTACTTCAGAAAGTTGCTTGCAAGCAAACTTCCAGACGGAAGTTTCTCACGAAGGTGAGTTTTGGGGGCTTTTAAAAAGTAATTTAAAAGTTGAGAAAAGTGATTGTCTGATCACTATAGAGTATAAAAGAATCTTAAAAGATAAATGGAAGGTTGATGTCTGTCGTGAGCCAGTACATCTTAAATATAGAAGTAAAGGGCGTTTACAAGTTTTCAAAAGAAATGATGGGTGCTCAGGACAAACAAGTGAGTATTGTTCATCAATGAAAGAGCTCCTAAGTAATGTTCAAGACTTTGGACTTATTTTTGCAGAAGGAGAAAGAGAAAGTCTATCAACAGGCCATGGTATGGTTTATTGTAGCTTTTTATTATTAAAAAAATACTTGGAAGAGGGAGAAGTTTTGTCCAAGTATGATAATAGTATTCGACTTTTTATTGAGGAAGATTCGACTTCTACAAAAAACCATAATCAACCCCAGAGTGATTTCACTGGTGTTCAATCAAGTCAACCTCTGGGCCAAGAGCCTGAAGATTCAAGTCCTAGTTTTTAGACAAAAGAAAAAGCTTTTTCTAGGTCAGCAATTAGGTCATCAACGTGTTCAATTCCAACACTTAACCGGATGAGGTTGTCATATAAGCCGATTGACTCTCTTACATCTTTAGGAACTGAAGCATGAGTCATTATTGCTGGATGCTCGATCAGAGATTCAACTCCACCTAAACTTTCTGCTAATGCAAATAGCTTAACCTTTTCTAAAAACTTTTTACTCTTTTTTATATCGCCTTTAAGAAAGAATGTGATCATCCCTCCAAAACCATGCATTTGTTTTTTTGCAATCCTGTGCTGAGGATGAGATTTTAATCCAGGGTAAACAACTCGTTCAACTTTTGAATGTGTTTCTAAGAATTTTGCAACTTTCATTGCATTTTTTTGATGTGCTTCCATTCTAATCGCAAGAGTCTTAATACCTCGTAGCACAAGCCATGAATCAAATGGAGATTGGCTAGGCCCGATTGAGTTTTGTAATGTCCAAACTTTGTCATAAAAACTTTTATTATTAGTCATCATACAGCCACCAACTACATCAGAATGACCATTGATGAATTTTGTCATTGAATGCATAACTACATCAGCACCTAAATCAAGAGGGTTTTGAAAATAAGGACTCATAAAGGTATTGTCTACAACGACCTTTACCTTATATTTTTTAGCGAGCTTGGAAATTGCGACAATATCAGAAATCTTTAAAAGAGGATTAGTCGGAGTTTCAAGCCAGATAAGCTCAGGCTTTGTCTTTAAATGTTTTTCTACTGATTTTAAATCTGTAGTATCTAAAAAAGTATAATTATGTTGTTTATTAAAAACAGTAGTGAATAATCTATAAGTTCCGCCATACACATCATCACCACATAAAATATTAGAACCTGTTGGCAGTGAATGCATAATAAGATCTATCATTGATAAACCGGAAGCACTTACTAAAGCGTATTTTGCATTTTCTAATGCAGCTAGATTTTCTTCAAGTCTTGATCGCGTAGGATTGTGACTTCTTGTGTATTCATAGCCTTTATGTTTCCCAGGACTTGATTGAACATAAGTTGATGTTTGATAAATGGGAGGCATGATTGCACCTGTTTCTTTATCAGCTTCGCCTCCTGCGTGGATTACTTTTGTTGCAAAATTCCAATCATTTTTTTTCATGCTAGTTTCCCATTACTTCCAACTATTTTTTCAATAGCGTGTTCTAATTCATCTTTACCTGTCGCAATCTTATAATCATGTTGCAACATCCATTGATCGTTATAAATTTTTGAAGCATATCTATTTCCAGAGTCAGGAACGACTAATAAAATATCTTTTACACTTGGATTTTCTTTAGCGTACTTTAGAGCACCAACGACAGCAGATCCTCCTGAGCCTCCCGTGTAAATTCCTTCTTCTTGAAGAAGTCTTCTGGTCATTAGAAATGATTCTTCGTCACCAATAACTACAAAGTCATCTATGGTATCGAAGTGAACATTATCAGGTAAGAAGTCTTCACCGATACCTTCAAGAACATATGAGTGAGCTTCACACATTTCACCTGTCTTGTGATAATGGGCCAAAATACTTCCCTGGCAATCAACACCAACAACTTTAATATTATTATTCTTTTCTTTTAAGTATTTTCCGATACCTGAAATTGTTCCACCTGTTCCAACAGATGCCATAAAAACATCAAACTCACCATTTGTTTGATTAAAAATTTCAGGTCCTGTTTGTGTATAATGGCATTCAAAATTCTTTGAAATTGCGTATTGG
>CATLVU010000136.1 GCA_950061135.1 uncultured Oligoflexia bacterium | reverse complement strand
AGCTAAAAGAGTTTTAGGTATCGCTCTTCAAAGATTTGCTGGAGAGTATGTCGCGGAACAAACAATTTCTTCTGTTGAGCTTCCAGGTGATGAGATCAAGGGGCGATTAATTGGACGTGAAGGTCGAAATATTAGAGCTTTTGAACAAATCTGTGGTGTTGATTTAATTATCGATGACACTCCGGGGATGGTTGTAATTTCTAGTTTCAATGTTGTTAGAAAAGAAGTTGCAAAAATGACTATTGAGAAACTTATTGCTGATGGAAGAATTCATCCAGCAAAAATTGAAGAGTTTCATGATAAGTCTAAGCATGAGTTAGAGCTACGTTTAAGAGAGCTTGGAGAAAAAGCTCAAATGGAAATTGGTATTCATGGACTTCATCCTGAAGTTTTAAAAATGCTTGGAGCACTTAATTACCGTACATCATATATGCAAAATCAATATCAACATTCATTAGAAGTTGGTTTCCTATGTGGTGCTATGGCAGCCGAGCTTGGACTGAATGTTAAGCAAGCAAGAAGAGCAGGGCTTTTACATGATATTGGAAAAGCAATTGATGCTTCAGCCGAAGGTTCTCACGCAGTAGTTGGGGCAGACTTTATTAAAAAATATGGTGAGGATGCTGATATCGTGCACGCTGTTCGTGCTCACCATGAAGATGTAAAACCAGAAACAGTTCTTGCCCATCTAGTAATGGCAGCAGATGCCCTTAGTGGTGCTCGTCCAGGGGTTAGAAAGTTCTTAAAAGAGTCTTATGTATCAAGAGTTACAGATATCGAAAATATCGCCAATAGCTTTGAAGGGGTTTCAAAGTCTTATGCTATTTCAGCAGGACGTGAAATCAGAGTTCTTGTAGAAAACGATAAGGTTACAGATGAGCAAACTGTTATGTTGTCTCGTGATATCGCTAAGAAGATCGAAGAAGAAATGTCTTATCCTGGATCAATTAAAGTTTCAGTATTAAGGGAGACGAGAGCTGTTGGTATCGCAAAATAATTTAGACAAAATTGTTTTAATTTTATTTGTAATACTGGCCTTCGGCCTAAGTTTTTTTTTACCTACAATATAATTCCTGCTGATATTTATCATGGTATCTGGGGAATAACAGCCGATTCTTGGCTTGAGTTTTCTAAGAGTGAACCTGTTGTTAAATTACAGATTGGATCTGAAGTCATACCTTTGATGTTTCAAAATAGACATGGAGGTCTTCCTCTATACTTTTATAAGTTATGGTCTTATATCTTACCTCCTGAATGGCTTCATCCTGCTTGGATTGCATTTTGGAACGCTTTAAATCTTGGGCTGTTTTTTAAAGTTCTGCAAAAGTTTAATTCTCAAAGATGGATTGTTTATGCAGTAAGTTTTTGTTTATTAATTGATCCTATTTTTATTTATAATTATGCTTTTTTTATCAGTGAGCCTTTAACAATTACTTGCGCTTTTTTATGTGCTCTATTGTTTTTAAATGGAGGAAGGAAAAATAATAACTGGGCTTTTTATATTTTAGGCCTTGGTTTTTATATTCGTTTGAATTTTCTTTGGTTTACTATTTTTCTGATACCACTGATTTGGAAGGCCTTTAAAGAAAATAAAAAAGCAGCAATGTTGTTTTTTGGGCTTGGAATTTTACCACAGCTAGTTTTTATGGATTGGGTGGGGATTTTTGTTGAGGTTGGAAACTATAGAAAAGAAGGAAGCTTGGTTTCTATCTTGTACAGGAGCAAAGATGTTCTTTTCCATAAATTTAATTATCTGGCCTATTTTGCTTTTGAAGAGCTAAGTCCTTATAGGACTTTGGAAAACTTTTGTGCTTTTCTTTTTTTAAGTATTCTTGCATTAAAGCAAAACCTTAAATTGGTTTTGTTTTTTGTATTATCATTTTTATTCAGTTTATTTGTCATTGATGCTTTAGTTCAACAGTATTTAGCATATCCAATTTATCTTTTTTACGGTGTTTTTATTTTTTGGCTAATTGTAAGCCTTAAGCAAAATGAAAAGTTTCAAAGAATTCATAGCTTAATTTTTGTTCTTATTGTCGCTGTTCATGTAAGTTTATCTGCATTAACGTTAGAGCATTATAAAAAAGATGGATTTAGTTATAGACATGACTTTTCATTGTATAAGCAAGTATCAAAGCACATTAGTGAAAAACAAATAAGTAAGCTATATTTAATGAATCATACTAGCAGGGGAATCTTAGAGTTTTTTTTAGAAACTAAAGTATTAAAAACAGAGACTATTGATTTTAAAAATTGGAGTTTAGATACTCGAAATATAAATGATTTACTTTTAGAGTTGGATTCAAATAAAGGTTATGTGTTGATAGTCAGAGATGATTATTGGAGTATGTGGCATAGAACTTTTTACGATTATAATTTTGAGAAGCAACTAAGCTTCTCGAAGTTATATGGGGTTAAAACATTTGATATAATACTGCTCGATGATCGTGCTTTAATTTTTTATTTTGAAAAGAGCTTATAATGGTTGAGCAAAATTACAAGGGGATTTATTCTGTTACTTTTTGTTTAGGATTTTTATGTTTAGCTTTTTTAAGTTTTTCGTTTAGACATATTGATTTTGGAATATATTACTTATACACAAAAAGTTTTATTCAAGATTTTGATTTTAACCTAGTTAATCAACTGCTAAATGAGAAAGTATTATTTCAAAACCGCATAATAATTACTCCAACAGGTTTTGATGGTGACTATCACCCTTTTGGAGTTGCTGTTTTTTATGCACCTTTTTATCTACTTGGTTTGTTATTCGAGTTCTTGTTAGGAGGAGATAAAAGAGAGTTATTAATGGCGATTGGTACTGTGGCATACAGTCTTGGAGCTTTTGTAATTATTTATAAGGCATTAAGGGCAAGGACTGAAAATAAAGATGTTTTATTTCTTATGATTATAGGCTTTTTTGCAACACCATGGTTTTTTTATACTGCAATCGAGCCGGGAAACGCGAACATTTTATCTTTGTTTTTATCAGCCATTTTTTTTGATTCTATATGGAAAAAAAATATAAATTATTGTTTTTTAAGTGTCGTACTGACTCTTTTATTTACTTGTAAAATTGAATCTATTTTTTTATTGATTCCGACTGTACTTGTAGCCCTTGACACTAAATTCAAATCGCAAAGGTTTCCTGTTTTGATCTGCTTAATGCTGAGTTTGTGTTTATATGGAATAGTTCGGTATATTAGATTTGGAAGTTTATTATTGGGTTATGGAGGAGTGGATGACTCGTATTTCATTTTATTTGATTTATTATTCTCTCCTGTTCACGGTTATATTTTTACTTCACCTGTTTACTTGATTGCAATTGGAATATCTGTTTGGCAGCTGATTCTTTGCAAAGATAGATGGTCTATTTGCTTTATAGCGATTTTACTTTTAAAAATATTAGCTGAATCTTTTAGTGTGAACTCTGGTGTTGACTTTGGTGCAAGAAGTCATTTAGTAGATATACCTTTATTATTATACGTACTATCTTGTCAAAGAAGTAACTTTAGAATGATATCTCTTTTTCCTACTATACTATGTGCCTTTTGGACTTTTTCAGTACTGATTGTATATAAATCTGGTTTTCGTCTGTTTCCACTAGAAACCTTTTTCTCAAGTTACTTGTTTGAATCAAACATCTATTTAGGTTTTATAAAGGAAATTAATAAAGAAGTTCTAGTTTATATATTAGGTTACTTTACAATATTTGTTTCTTTTTTCATTTTTAATCGTTTTAAAAAATATTATATTACTGCTTTTTTCCCTTTGTATATTGTAATGGTATTAAACTCAGCCTTTGGTACTTATCTAAAAACAGCAGATTCAAGGTTAGTAATTGGTGGAGGGAAGGAAATTTGGTTTATTAAAGAGGAGTCATCAAATTTTATGGAAAGACTTGATTACTATTTGTATAGAAATGACCGTTTAAAATTCAAAGAGACATTGGAGGCTTTTAGTCGGTATTTAAAAATTGCTGAAAATCAAATATTAATAGGTAATATTAATCCTTATTGGGATACTTATACTATTTATAAAAATAAAATCATTCAAAAAACTTTTTAGTAAGAATCCCTAAATTACATTCTTTTATAAACTTCATTCCTGTCGGAAGTTCTTTGTATTCTAATAAGCCTTTGGGGGGGGCTTTAGTATTTCGTAATTTGTAGAAGTGGTCCCAATTTCTAAAAGAGCAGTAAAACCTTCGGCCATCCGAAAAGTACAGTCTTTTATCAACGACAAAAAGTGTTTCCATATATATTGTTTTGGAGTTCTCAGTAAGTTTTTTTATTTCCTGATTTTTCTTATTGTGTGAGTTTTTGTTTTCGCTAAGCTCTGATTTACAAGAAGCTAGTAAAGCCCAAAGTATTGTAATTTGTAGGAAAAATATGCCTTTAATTTGTGTCATGCCTGATACCTAGTTTGAGTTTAAAGCTTACCTCTTTTTAATACCTTAAGTTTATAATGATAAATATCTTTGTAAAATAATATAACATATTAATATTGATATAATACATTAATTTTACTGAAGGTTTAATGGCAACGTTAGGTTTAGCTGTTATGAAAATGTCGCAAAATGCACAGCTGGTCTCTTCTAAGATGTCCTCAGATTTTACTTTAAATCAGTACAAAAAAATGTAGAGAGAATTCTCAATCTTCCTGCAAACGGTAATCATTTCTTGGCAGGAAGAGTTGATGCGGGACAGGACGTTGCACCGTTGGCTCGAGTGTCTGTTACTGATCTGAGAAATAATAATATAGATATTTGTGATGCCGGAAGAAACTTAATGAGTATAAAGCCAGGAGCGGGAGATGATGTAGTGGTTTTGTCTAGAGGGCAAAGACTTTTTGCAGATGATGATAACCCGTTTCGTGTAGCAGATATAAACAATTGTATGTACATAGAGCGTGAGCCTGCTTTTGTGGCAGGGCAAAACCAGACTATTAGTGTAATGATGGTTGTAAAGTTGACTCGAGACTCAGCTAAGCAACAAATGGGAGGGGTTGGATCATCCATTTTGATAAATTTAACGATTGTAGTTAATGCAGCAGGTCAAATAGTGCAAGTATGGGCAAGTGATATGGATGCAGAGATTGCTGCCTGTAATAGTATGAGAGGTTGGTATGATGAAGCTAACAGAAGGTGTAATAATTCATGGGTTAGTAACCCCAACTCCTCGGCTCCTCTGGCTCCAAATATTGGTCCAAACCCTGATGAAACTTTTGATAATCTAGGCGAAAACAGACTTCAGGCTGATTTTATAGATGCAGAAAACAATATCACTACCAGGTGGAAATATGGAAGCTAATAACAATATCACTGCTAGGAATGGAAATATTGTTGCAAACGCAGGTTATATCGAGGCTCTGACTGGCTACATAAGAGCTAATAGCTATTTAGAGGCTGGCTCATATGTCGAGGCACAAACATACATAGAAGCTCAAAATGACATTACCAGTGTAAGTGGTGATATTAAAGCAGATGGAGGTTCTCCGAATGGAAATGTAAGAGCTAACAATGAAGTAACAGGAAAGCTTCTTAAGGCTGATGATAAAGTTGAAGGACCAACTGTTCACGGAACGCGAGTGAAATTTGCTTAGGGGACCCAATTGGGCCCGATAGCTGTATTACTTCTTGGGAATTTTCAGGAGTTAACTGTTCAAGTACTGACAATCCAACTCTAAGTTCTGATGGTGCCAGCTCATCTTGTGGCGTTGATATGGTAGTAAAAGACTTTAAATTGAACTTTACCTCTACAAGAGTAACTAACTCAGACGTGAATGGTGGTGGGCATTCTCATAATGTGAGTGTTAATACATACGTGTCTGGTAGTGGCTGCTCAGGAGGGGGAAATTGTGCTGGCTCAGGCTCAACAACGACAGATGGGCAACATACACATACTTATATGTATGATAAACCTTCATTAACTATTACTTGTTGTAAACTAGTCGTGAAAAATGAGCCTTAATTCTTTACCAAGAGTATTGGTTTAGTTTTCTTTGATTTTTTTCTCGAGTGGAAATGATCATATTATTTTTTAGTGGTATGTTCTATTGATTTTAAGTTTTGAGTTAGGAGTTTAAGGTTTTTATTCCATCTTTTTTTAAAGTCTTCCTCAAAATTATCAAACTGAGCAATAATTTTTCGTGGAGGTCCGAACTGGTATTGATCCTCCCTATGGGCATTATCATCAAGAGTCCATCGTTTTTTATGCCTTTCTAAATCATTATATTTTAAGACTGATTTTATATGATCGTATTTCGCAATGATGGATGCAAAAAGTTTTTTGTCATTTTTTATATTTCTTATATGTTTGACAAGTAGATCTCGATATAATTTATGATTAAGAATTTTAGAAAAAACTATAAATTAAATGCCTCTTTTTCGACTTAGATAAGCCTTTTTTTTGAGGATTTTGAACTAGAAGAATTTTTAATCCCTTTCACAGCTTTGGTGTAATTATTTTTTACAAGTTTTGTAGATATATTTTTTTTAAGTTTAGAAATTGATTTTTTATATTGAGGTAACCATTTTTTTTGAGCTAATAA
>CATLVU010000135.1 GCA_950061135.1 uncultured Oligoflexia bacterium | reverse complement strand
GTTGGTGCTGAAATTTATGAAGTACCGCAGGCATCGATTGAAAAAGGAAAGTATCGTCAAATTAATGGTAATACAGCTCTTGCTTGGGGTTTTATTCTAGGTGCCCAGCGTGCTGATACTAATTTATTTTTAGGGTCTTATCCTATTACACCTGCTTCAGATGTTTTACATGAGCTCTCGAAGCATAAAAATTTTGGTGTTAAAACTTTTCAAGCAGAAGACGAAATTGCTGCTATTTGCTCTGCTATTGGTGCCAGTTTCTCTGGTGCTCTTGGTATTACGACCTCGTCAGGGCCTGGGGTTGCTTTAAAAAGTGAAGCCTTAAATCTTGCTGTTATGCTTGAGTTGCCTCTCGTTGTGATAAATATTCAAAGGGGAGGACCTTCAACAGGACTACCAACGAAAACAGAACAATCTGATCTTAATATGATGATGTATGGTAGAAATGGTGAATCGCCGCTTATTATTTTGGCGGCTAAGTCTCCTTCTGATTGTTTTAAAATGGCCTATGAGGCTGCACGGCTTACGATGGAGCATATGACCCCTGTAGTTTTAATGAGTGATGGCTATATTGCAAATGGTTCTACACCTTGGAAAATTCCAAACATTGAAAAAGAATTTCCTAAAATTCAAAAAAAATTATTAGATCAAAATTCAGATGAATATCTCCCTTACGCTCGTGATAAAAAAAATCTCGTAAGAGAGTGGGCGGTTGCAGGTACTCCAAAGTATATGCATAGACTTGGTGGGCTTGAAAAAGAATTAGAAACAGGAAATGTTTCCTATGACCCTGAAAACCATGAGCAGATGGTTCATATTAGACAGCAAAAAGTTGATCTTGTTGCTGAAAATATACCTCTTCAGAAAGTTGAAGGTTCTGAAAATGCAGATATTGCTCTTGTTTCATGGGGAGGAACCTATGGAACGATATCAGAAGCAGTTAAGCAGTCTTCTACTAGAGCTGCTCATATCCATATTAGTTATTTAAGTCCTTTTCCAAAAAACTTGGAGAGTGTTTTAAAGAAATATAAGTATCTTGTTGTTTGTGAATTAAATAATGGCCAACTTATTCATATTTTAAATTCAAAGTTTCATTTAAAGGCCAGAGGTTATAATAAAATTCAAGGGAAGCCTTTTAAGGTAAGAGAGATAACTCAATTAATAAATTCAATAGGTGAGAAATATGAGCTTAACTAAAAAAGATTTTGCAAGCTCAAACGAAGTTAAATGGTGTCCAGGATGTGGAGACTATGCTATTTTGTCTGCTTTTCAAATGGCGATGGCCCAAGAAGGTTTAGCTCCACATGATATTTGTATTATCTCTGGTATTGGCTGTTCATCGAGATTTCCATATTATATGAATACCTATGGTGTACATTCGATTCATGGACGTGCTCCTGCAATGGCAACTGGTGTGAAATTACAAAAACCTGAATTAGATGTTTGGGTTATTACTGGCGATGGCGATGGATTGAGTATTGGTGGTAACCATCTTGCTCATATAATAAGAAGAAATGTAGATGTTAATATTATACTTTTTAATAATGAGATATACGGCCTAACTAAGGGACAGTACTCACCATTGAGTAAAACTGGTTTAAAGACTAAATCTACTCCTTATGGATCACTTGATCGTCCATTTAACTTTGCTAAATTTGCAATGGGTGCAGGAGCAACATTTTTTGCTCGTACAATCGATACTGATCCAAAACATATGGTCGAGACTTTTAAGCAGGCCCGTGCCCATAAAGGGTGCAGTGTTATCGAGGTTTTTCAAAACTGTATTATTTTTAACGACAAGGTACATGACTCATATACAAATAGATTGTCTCGTGATGAAAAATCCATTCGCTTAGAACATGGTAAGCCTATGATCTTTGGTAAAGAGAAGGACAAAGGTCTATTTGTAAAAGACGGTTCTTTTAAAGTTGGTGTTAGTGATAAAGCTGATACATTCAATTATGAGAATGATTATTATTCTTATCTTTTAGCTAATGTTTATGAGCCTATGCCAATTGGAATTCTTAAAAAAGAATCAGGTGCGCCAACATATAATGAAGACTTTCATCAACAAATTAATGATGAAACTACCCGTAAAGAAAGTGGCAAGATAGAAGATCTATTATTCTCTGGCAAAACTTGGGATGTAAGCTAATTAGATGATAATGGACAAGCTAATTCTCTAGACTCTGCTCTTAAAGTTAGAGATGAGATTTTATTGTTATCGCACTCAAATAAAACCTCTACCTTATTTGTTTTATACATGGTTTTTCTACTATCAATTGTAGCACAAGTAGATTCGACCATACTTTGTTCTAAATGCATAATTGAACTTTGTTTATTTTTAGATTTAGCGTAAAAGCAATCATGTTTATCAAGGCCTTGCATTCTTTGGCAGCCATTTTTGACATAAATGATTTTCACATCTTCAAGTTCACATATTGTTTTTTCTTTTGCGAAGATAGAAGTATTGAGAAGTATAAGAAAAATTGTAATGAAGCTTTTATTCATAATAAGTACCAAGTCCTATATACATGAATTTTTTTTTGTCTAATTCAAAGCATGTGCTATTTACACCGCCTTTACGAGAACCTTTATCAATTATTTTATCCTCTTCTTGTTCGAATTCTTTATTCCACATATTACTAGACCAAAAGCAGATATGAGACGGTTTACCATTTTTAATTAAAAACTTTTCGAAGATTCCAGTATGACCTCCGTAACTATATTTTTCAGTTTTTTGAAAAAATATAGGGCTTCCTGTTTTAAAATCTAAAAACTTATCTTCTTTAATAATATCATCTATTGTGTGCTGATCATAAGTTCCAAGCCCGTATTCTTGCATCAATGTTTCAAGGCCATAGTAACCGTTTAGAGTGTGGTATGCTTCACCTAGTTTTCGTGGGGGCTTACACTCAAAGTATTGTTTAAGGCATTTATCAAAGTCGGGACGTTTTTTTATATGTTTTAAAATGGCGTAATAAGGGGCAGTCACACAATGAGAAACTTGGCATTGCTGAACAGGAGTACCATTTATAATATTGTTTATGCTATCGCATCTAGTTTTATGATCTTTACTTGTCCATTTACTCTCATCTGCAAGATAAAGATTTCTTGATAATCCTCGGGCCCTATTTGAATTTACTCTAGTCGCAATATTATCTTCAATTTCCTCTTCAATTTTTTTACATTCTTCTGTTGGTAGAGGCTCTGAAGTCATTTGTTCAAATGGAATATTCTCTTTATTAAGTTGAGCTAGAAAAATGTCTAACTCAGAACATTTTGGTAATGGGCTTTCAAGGTATTGGTTAAATTCACAAGCAATGCATCCGTTAGGGATTTCAGACATTAGTGCATGGCCTAAGCTTTCGCCACATTGATTTATTTTTTTAGCTTTATCCAAGTCGATTGAAGCCTGGCCAAATAGACTTAAAGGTATGGCCATAATTAGAAATATAGTTAGAGTTTTAAACATAATTATCCCTTCTATATTCTAGCAAATGTATAAAATTCGATATAGAGAGGAATAATTTATCAGTTTAGTGATGATTTTCTATATAATCAGAGTTTTTATAAAATTTTACTTCAGGGTTCTTTTCAATGCAGAGTTTAAGGTCCCAAGGGGATTTGATTCCGTAACAAACTCTATCTTTACCATCAAGTAATATGTTCGAGCTAAATTGTTGTCTGAATTGATCCTCTATTTTCTTGTCTGGAAATTTTAACCAGCGGACTCCTGAAAATGGTGTCCCTTCATAGTCTGCATTTACATTGTATTCATCTTCGAGTCTAAACTTAACGACTTCAAATTGTAGAGCACCAACAGCGCCAAGCATTTTTTCATTGGTGGCAGGCCTATAAAAAAGTTGTGTAGCTCCTTCTTCTGATAATTGTCGTAGACCTTTATCTAGTTGTTTTGATTTCATTGGATCTTTGAGAGCAACTTTTTTAAAAAGCTCAGGAGCAAATGATGGTATGCCTGAATATTGAATTTTTTTACCTTCAGTAAATGTATCTCCAATTTGTAATTTACCGGTATCATGTAGTCCTATAATATCACCTGGAAATGCTTCTTGAGCAAGTTCTCTGTCTCTGGCCTGGAAGATTAATGGACTTGCAATCTTTATTTCTTTTTCAGAACGGACGTGAAAGATTTTAGCATTTCTCACAAATTTTCCTGTACAGACACGCATGAAAGCAATTCGGTCTCGATGATTTTTATCCATATTGGCCTGGATTTTAAAAATAAATCCTGAAAACTTTTTTTCGGACAATGGGTCTAGTACAATTTGTTCTGAAGCCGCGTCAAAAGGAGGAAGTTTTGCTTTACGTGATCTGGGTCCTGGCGCATTGTCAGTAATCATATCAATTACTTCTTTTACCCCAAAATTAAAAAGAGCAGAGCCAAAAAACACAGGTGTTTGAATTCCTGCTAGGTATTCTTCCATTGAAAACGCAGGAATAAGTTCTTGAATCATCATCAAGTCTTCTTCAAGTTTGTCCTTTAAATCATTTCCGATGTATTTTATTAACTCTGGGTTATCTAAGTCACTGGCATCTATAATTGTAGGATTAAGAGGGTCTTTTTTATCACCAAAGACTCTTACTTTTTTAGTTTTAAGATCATAAACGCCCTTAAAGTCTACACCCATTCCAATAGGCCATGTCATAGGACAGCATTGAATACTTAATTCTTTTTCAATATTATCAATTAGCTCAAATGGGTCCATTGACTCTCTATCAAACTTATTCATGAAAGTTACAATTGGCGTGTCTCTTAGCCTGCATACCTCCATAAGTTTTTGAGTTTGTTCTTCGACACCTTTAGCAGAGTCAATCATCATTAAAACTGATTCAACGGCAGTTAAGGTTCGATATGTATCCTCAGAAAAGTCTTTGTGCCCAGGTGTATCTAAAAGATGAACATAACGTTTGTTATACTCAAAACTCATAACAGAAGAGGTAATAGAAATTCCTCTATCTTGTTCCATTTGCATCCAATCAGATTTGGCCATCTCTCCTGATTTGGCCTTAACTTTACCTGCTTCTCGTATGACACCACCAAACCAAATCAGTTTTTCAGTTACTGTTGTTTTACCTGCATCGGGATGGGAGATAATTGCAAATGTACATCTTTTTAAATCTTTACTCATAAATAAGGTTTAAAGCATTAGTTTTACTTAGGCAATGATTATTACTTCGTGGACATTTATTGATCAATTGTGGTAGTTTCGCGCCATGAAGCTATTTGCAATCATGAATATTGCCCTTTTGATTTTTATATCTTTTGAAAGAAGTGTTCATAATATAGAAAATCATATCGGAGATGAGGCACACTCTGAGCAACATTGTACTTTCTGTTTACATGCTCAAGGTATTTTCTATGAAAGCTCATCTGTTACACAAAGCGCAGATATTCAATATATTCAAGTTTCGCTTCACGATTATTATCGATTTAGCAAACCACGAAATTCATTTTCTTGTATAAACTATGGGCGTGCTCCACCTTTATTCGTTTAAGTAAACTACAAAAATTTTATTATTATTTAAATTAAAGGTGTCACTAAAATGTATTATTTAATATTTCTATGTCTAGTATTTTCAATCAATACTAAGGCGCAAACTTATTCAAACCAATTTAATCCTGCAATGAGTGTTAATACGCTTATGTTATTTCAAAATTCTAAAGTAGATAACGATGAAGATGGTTTTCAAATTCAAGAAGTTGAATTGCAATTTTCAACAGATGTTGATGCTTATTTAAGTGGACATGTATCGATTGGAATACATCCTTCTCATGATGAGCACGAAGAGCATGATGAAGAATTAGAGGAAGAAGAGCATGAGGACGAGCATGCAGAGCACGAAAGTCACGAATTACATCTTGAAGAAGCATATGTTAAGACTATAGCATTTGATGGTATGGGACTGCGTGCAGGAAAGTTTTTATTAAACTTTGGTAAATACAATAATATTCATACTCATGCCCAGCCATTTATTTACAGATCTTATTCTCAAAGAGAGTTATTAAGCGATGAAGGTCTTTCATTAGTCGGTGTTGGAGGTGAGTTCTTGCTACCTCTTCCATGGTTCAGTGATTTTAGTCTCCAGATAGTAGAGCCTAGTGGTGAATCATTCGGAGAATCTAAGCACGAGATGGTCTATGTCTCAAAATTAAAAAATTTATGGGACCTTTCAGATGAATTAACACTCGAGTTAGGTTTATCTCATATGAGTTACTCCCCAAAAACAACTGAAGATGACAACGAGTTTTCTACAAAGTTAAATGCAGCAGATTTAACTTTTAAATGGCGACCTATCAAAAAGAGTGTTTATAAATCAATTGTTTGGTCAACTGAAGTTATTAGTAAACAACAAGAAGGAGAAGAGGAATTAGAGGCACAAGGTGTTGCAAGTTTTCTTCGTTATCAATTTGCCAAACGTTGGTTTATTCAAGTGCAGAGCGAAGATTTAAATAGTCTAAAAGGCGATCATATAAGTGATACAAAAGTTACCAGCTCTTTACTTGCTTTTGCTCCTTCAGAGTTTACAATAGTTAGGCTT
>CATLVU010000134.1 GCA_950061135.1 uncultured Oligoflexia bacterium | reverse complement strand
CTTCATTGACTTCCGGAACTGCAATCGGTGCGTTTTGCCTTTCAGAGTCTCATTCAGGCTCAGATGCAGCGGCACTAAAAACTACTGCTAAAAAGACAGACAAGGGCTATATTTTAAATGGCTCTAAGATGTGGATTACTTCTGCAGGTATTGCTGAAACTTATATTGTAATGGCCCGAACTGGAGAAGAAGGCCCTAAAGGAATCTCCGCTTTTATTGTTGAAGCAAACTTTAAAGGTTTAAGTTTCGGTAAAAAAGAAAAGAAAATGGGATGGAAAGTAAGCCCTACTCGAGAAGTAATTTTAGAAAATGTACTTGTACCAACAGAAAACTTAATCGCTAAAGAAGGTATGGGATTTACAGTTGCAATGGAAGCGCTTAATAGAGGTCGTATCACAATAGGCTCAATTGCTGTCGGCCTTTCTCAAAGAGCAGTAGATGAATCAATGAATTACTCTTTAGAACGTAAGCAATTTGGAAAATGCCTTTTTGACTTTCAAGGTTTAAATTGGATGATTGCAGATATGGCAACTGAAACTGAAGCCTCCAGACTACTTGTTTTCAAAGCCGCAGAAAAGTTTGATCAAAAAAATAACGATATCAAACTCGCTTCAATGGCAAAGATGAAAGCTACCGATACCGCAATGAAAGTTACAACCGATGCCGTCCAAATTCATGGAGGAGTTGGATACACGAAAGAATACCCTGTAGAGCGACTCATGAGAGATGCGAAAGTACTACAAATTGTGGAAGGAACAAATCAAGTTCAAAAAATTGTAATCGCAAAAGAGCTAAAAAAGGAATACTAAATGAAAATTTCATCAAACTCTTTTACACAAGACAGTAATACTGAACTTATCAATGAGTTTCATCAAACTGTTACTAGTGATCATATTGGCTTTTTATCTTATCTTGACGACGTTGAACTAACAGACGCTGCCAAAAAAATTCATGATAAATTTAAACATAAAAAGCATTTTGTCCAAATCGGTATCGGTGGAAGTGCTCTAGGCCCTCAAATGCTAATTTCAAGCTTACAAAAAAATGCTCAATGCAGTTTTACTTTTTTAGATAATACTGATTCAGATTACTTGCATCGAGAACTTAACAAGATCTCATTAAAAGACTCTATTTTTTATGTGGTATCAAAATCAGGGGGAACTGCTGAGACAATAGCTGCCTTTATTATTGTTTATAACTTATTGCAAGAACAAGGTATCACTAATTTTTCTGATTACTTTGTTTTCTGTACCGACCCTACAAGTGGCCAACTAAGAGAGTTTGTTAATCAAAATAATTTTGATGCCTTAGAGGTGCCGTCAAACATTGGCGGACGTTTTTCAGTTCTAACAAATGTCGGACTACTACCTGCTATCTTTGCTGGTATTGATATAGACGAATTATTAACAGAAGCCAAAAATTATAAAAACTCTCTAGTCGAAAACTTAACAAACCTATCTCAAACAGGAGATACTATCTTGGATCTCTACTCCAAGGGTATAAATCAAACTGTTATGATGCCCTACTCTTCTATTTTAAAAGATTTTTCTTTTTGGTTCACGCAGCTTTGGGCGGAAAGTTTGGGCAAAAAAAATATTGGAATAACCCCTATTCCTGCATACGGTGCCACTGATCAGCACTCACAAATGCAGCTTTTCATGGAAGGACCCAATAACAAGTTTTTATTTTTAATAAATGTATCAAATAAGTCCAAGGACTTTAGTCTAAACTCTGATTTATCCCTCGAAAGTGCAATTAAACTCAAAGACTACTCTTTAAATCAATTATTGAATGCTCAATTTCACGGCACCGTTGATGCTCTAAAAGAGATGAAAAGAAATTTGGCAACTATTGAAATTGAAGAAGTAAACAATAAAACTTTAGCCAAGTTAATAATTTATTTTGAATGCTTAACTGTTTATGTCGGACTTGGATTAAAAATCAATCCATTTGATCAGCCAGGTGTTGAACTTGGAAAAAAACTGGCCTATAAACACCTAAACTCCCTATAATTATAGTCCGATAAGACTTTATATAATTAAGATAAAAGGCAATTTGTCATGAGTGATGATAATTCAACAGTCCTAATTACAGATATTCACGCGGCACTACTGTCTGCAGACAAAGAGGCAGCAGAAAAACAAGCATGCTTACTCGTTGTCGGTGGTGAATTGAATGGAACCCTTTTCGATTTAACGACAGAAGAAATAACCGTCGGTAGAAGTCCTGAATGTACAATTCCTCTAGAGTTTAATGGAATTTCTCGTCAGCATTTTAAATTAGTACTTACTGAAGAAAAATGTATCCTACATGACTTAGGTTCAAGTAATGGTACATTTTTAAACAATCAAAAAGTTGAGTCATCTATCGAAGTTAATAAAGGTGATCATATCAAGATCGGAAGTATTGCTCTTAAATATCTTCCAAAAGGTGATCCCGAAAGATTAACTTATGACAAACTTCATAAAGAGGCCAATACTGATGGCCTCACTCAGTGTTATAATAAAACTTATTTTAATAACCAGTTAAACATTGAAGTAAAAAAATCTAAACTTACAGGCTCACCGTTATCTTTAATTATTTTTGATTTGGATCATTTCAAAAAACTGAATGATAATTTTGGTCATGATGCTGGAGATTATGTTTTAAAAGAAAAAGCTCAACTCTTAAGGGACAATGGCATCAGAAAAGGTGACGTATTCGGACGTTATGGCGGAGAAGAATTTGTTGTACTACTACCTAAGACAAACCTCAAGCAAGCCTTTGAAATAGCTGAGCGCTTAAGAAAACTTATCGAAACACATAATTTTGAATATGATGGCAAAAAACTACCTGTCACAGCTTCAATAGGAGTTGCTGATTATCGCCAAGGTGTAAACACTGGAACTGATCTATTCAAAAGAGCTGATGATGCTGTTTATAAATCAAAAGAGAATGGAAGAAACCAAGTTAATTTTTACAAAGTTTAATGCAAGCATCTCCTGAAATTCATCTACTCCCCGAACATCTAATTGATCAGATCAAAGCTGGTGAAGTCATTGAAAAAGTCTCTACCCTTGTTAAAGAGTTGATCGAGAACTCCTTAGACGCAAAAGCAGAACAGATTGATCTTCATCTTATCAATGGTGGACTTGATCTAGTACATATAAAAGATAACGGAACAGGTATCTCCTTTAATAATATCCCCCTCGCTTTTGCTAGGCATGCTACCAGTAAGATCAGACGCTTTGAAGATTTATACACACTATTCTCATACGGCTTTAGAGGTGAAGCTCTAGCATCAATCGCCAGTATAAGTAAGCTTACTTGTGAAAGTTTTTTTGAGGGCGATGGAACAATTTATAAAATTGATGGTGGACAAGAGGTTTTACACGAAAAGAAAACAGAAAAAAACATCAGTTCTGGTACACAAATTTATATTAGAGATCTCTTTTATAATACTCCTGTAAGAATGAAGTTTTTGAAATCACAAACTAGCGAGAAAAATGCAATCAAAAAAATCTTTCACGCCTTTTTATTGGCCAATCCTTCAATTAACTTTTCTATCCGATGGGATAATGAAGATAAGAAAATATATCCCCCTACGACTCATTTAATTGAACGTATTAAGCAAATCACTAAAAATGAAGACTATTTCTCTCATCAAGCAGAATACGATCAGATGCAATTTAAAGTTTTTTTGAGCAAATCTAGTAATCGAGGCACGCAGAAAAAGCAATTTCTTTTTGTAAACAACCGGTTTATTCAAGACCCTACTCTGCATAAAATCATTCTTAATGCAGCAAGAGCTCTTTGGCCTGATGGAGCTTCTGGTAATTACTTTGCTTACCTTAATTTACCTGCAGACCAAATAGATATAAATGTTCATCCAAATAAGACACAAGTGAAATTATTCAAATCATCAGAAGTTTATGGATTGGTGACTGGAACAATCAAAGATATACTAAAACCTGAGAAAAATAATGCTTCACAATTTTCCAATGAACAAAAAAGCTTTTTATCTACACGAGAAGAAATAGAAAATAAGACAATTGATTATAAGAAAATTGATTTTTCTTCATCTTTTGAAACTCAAAATTATTTAAGTAATATTCATAGTCAAAGCTCAACTCAACCATTCGAACCAGCACCCTCTTCTCCCCGATTATTGCTTAGAAAGTCTGATTACACTCTTATTGAAATCGAAAAATCTGTCTATATAACTTCAATATCAAAATGTCTGTCCTATATTTTTTCTTCATTATTTGAATCTAATCATAATAGCAAAGAAAATATCCCGCTACTCATTAGCTATCCTATCAAGGCCGAAACCAACTTTAATAAAAAGAACCTACAATTATTGCAAGAAAAAGGATTTGAATTAGAGGCACTCGATCCTGTAACTTATGTACTCCGAAGTTATCCCGCGCCCTTTGAGGACCTGCCTTATTTATCTTTTCTTGAACAATACTTGCATCAAGAATCTCAGCACATTCAACCTCAAATTTTCACCGCAACTGAATTATCAAATCCAATGCTTATCATTTTTATTTTAATAGAAATGAAAAGTATATCAGAACTTATAGAAGCAAAATTGCTAAAAGAATTGACTACAACTAAACTACAAAACCTTTATGAAAAATAAAATCTTAATCATTGCAGGCCCAACTGCAACAGGAAAAACTCAACTCTCAATAGAACTTGCAAAACAATCGAATGCCGAAATTATTAATTTTGATTCTTTACTTTTTTATCAACAATTAAATATCGGGACAGCAAAACCTTCATTAGAAGAGCTCAATTCAGTTCCTCATCATATGATTAATATTCAATCAATAAGTGAACCACTTAATGCTGCTGATTACTATCAAAGAACATTACCAATCATACAGGAGATTCACTCAAAAAACAGACCCATTATACTCGTTGGAGGCTCAGGCTTTTATTTACAAACATTATTAAAAGGTATGTATCAATCCCCCTCGACTCCTCAGGAAATTCTCATGAAATCAGAAAATATCTATCGTGATAAAGGAATTACTCCTTTTAGGGAGTTCTTATACGAAAATGATATTGAGTCTTATCAGCAATATCATGAAAATGATCATTACCGTATAAGAAGAGCTGTTGAGCATTTCTGGGCAAATAAAACTAAATTCTCCTCTGTACGTGCGGAAATGCAAACAAGAAATATTTCACCTCCTCAAAAGTATAAATGGAATATTCGTTATAATTACATTGATTTGAATAAGGAAGATCACTTAGAAATTATTTCAAAAAGAACTAATAAAATGATTACAGATGGGCTCGAAAATGAAGTTCGCTCCCTTCTTAGTCAAGGTTTCACTGGTGCAGAGAAACCATTAATGTCTATAGGCTATAAAGAAATGCAAGCTTATCTAAACGAAGAAATTAAATCTATCGAGGATTGCGTAGAAAGAATTAATATCTCTACAAGGCAACTAGCAAAATCCCAAAGGACCTGGTTTAAAAAGCAAGAAAAATTCGAATATGATATTTTAAATCAATATGATAAAGTTTATAATGATAGTATCGAATTTCTAAGAGACTAATTATGATACAAGAAAAGAAGAACCTAAAAGTTATTATTATCTCTGACGGTACAGGAGAAACTGCTACGGCAATGACTCGTGCAGCAATATCTCAATTCAAATCAAAAGAAATTTTTTTTACCCGATATAAAAATGTTCGCTCTGCAGAACAAATTGATGCTATTTTTCAAGAGGCTTCAATACATCATGATATGGTTGTTTACACAATTGTGTCTCCGGAGTTAAGAAACCATGTCCAAAAACTGAGTAAAAAAGAGAAAGTTAGGTCTATTGATTTACTCGGCCCTCTTCTTCTGGGACTGGCAAATGTTTTCGAAATGGAACCGGAAAATCAACCCGGTTTATTACATGCTGTTGATGATAAGTACTTTCAAAAAGTTGCTGCAGTTGAATTCACTTTAAATCATGATGACGGAAGAAATATTCAATCACTTGAAGAATGTGATGTCGTTCTAGTAGGTATTTCACGGACATCAAAAACCCCTTTATCTATTTATCTTTCATTAGAGGGTTTAAAAGTAGTCAATATTCCAATCATTTTAAATATGCCACTTCCTGAAAAGATTCATCAGATCGATCAAAGAAAAATTTTTGGCCTAACAATTGAGCCAGAGGCGCTTATTCAAATCCGTAAAAATCGTCTCACAAAGCTTGGCACTAATTCCCAGGGAGACTATGCAGATACGGATAAAGTACAAGAAGAGATAGAATGGGCCAATAAGCTTTTTAGTGAAAACAGAAGATGGCCTATTTTTAATGTTACAAATAAAGCACTTGAAGAAACAGCAGCTGAGATTATAAAGCTTATTTCAATGAGAAAGCGAAACAGATTTAAGCAACAAGTGCGCTTTGAAGGCACAAATTAGTATCTATATCATTTAAGTTGAAATTATTGTTTTTCGGTTACGGCATCACTTTCGGCAACGGCTTCGGTCAAATTTCGATTTAGAACATAGATCATCGCACCTAAATGATCAGCTTTGATGGCCAGTTCTTTTAGGTTTTCGAGCTTACACAAAGTTTGGACTTCTCGAAGACTTGTTAAGGCATAATTAAAAAAACGTCTTTTGTCTTTTAAGC
>CATLVU010000133.1 GCA_950061135.1 uncultured Oligoflexia bacterium | reverse complement strand
CAATAATTCATGACGAGAAAATGATTAAAGTTGCTGATTATGGTGATGCTAATATAGGGAAACTTAAAACTCTATATCGAGTTGGGTTAGGGCATCGTTATGGTAAATCAATGCAGACGATTGCTGGAATTCATTTTAACTTTTCTATTGCTGATTTATATTGGGATAAACTTAAAAAAGAAGATGATAGTTTAACTAAAAATAAGATGTATATGGGGCTGATACGTAACTTTCGAAGGTATAGTTATCTTTTAAAGTTTCTGTTTGGGACAGCATCATCTGTTCATAAATCGTTCCTTGATAATAAAGTCCATAGTTTAAAACTGATAGGAAATGAAACATATGAATTAGAAAATGGACTTTCGTTAAGAGTAGGTCCTTTGGGCTACACAAGTAATTCTCAGGAAAATATTCAATTATGTTTTAATTCAGTTGAAAATTATGTTGAAACTTTAGAAAGAGCTAGACTTGAATCTTATTCAGATTATGAAAAAATAGGCTTGTATGATTCTGAAGATAATCGAAAGCAGTTAAATACAAATATTCTACAAATTGATAATGAGTATTATTCAAATATTAGACCTAAAAATATAGCTAAATCAAAAGAAAGTGCACTCCAAGCATTACATAGAAGAGGAATCGAGTATATTGAAGTTCGCTTAACTGATTTGAATCCCTTAGAGCCTGTGGGAATCTCTCTTGATCAAGTTTACTTTTATAAGGTATTTTTGCTTTGGTGTTTGTTTCGGCCATCTCCTGAGATCACTGCAATGGAATGCTCTTCATTAAAAGAGAAGTTCTTAAAGGTCGTTTTAGAGGGCGATAATTTGAATCTCTATAACGAAGAATTAAACTCAATTTTTGATGAATTAAAACTACTGGCTTCAAGATTGGGGAGTAAATACTTGGGAGCAACTAATTATTTTTATCAATTCATTAATAATCCTCAAAATAGATCATCCCAGTTGTGGAAAAAAAGAGCACAGGATAAAGGCTTTATTAAAGCAAATTTGGAAATCGCTGAAAAAAGAGTTTACGACTACGCTTTAAGCGATCAGTTTGAAAAAGAACTTAAGCTAGAAGCACAAAAGTCATTATTGGAACAAGCGAAGCTTGAACGCATGGATCAACTTGAGTTTGAAGAGTTTTTAGTGAAGTATTTTGAGGAAATAAAAATATGATTAAATATTTAAAATATATACTGATTGTCTTTGGAAGTTTAGGTGTATTATTAGTTGGTTTTTTTTATTTCCAAAATCAACATGATCTACATACATATCTTAGCTATCGAAACTCTTTGAGTTATGATGATGTAAAAGCAAACTGTAAGTCTGAAAAAGAATATTACTACCCTTGCTTTAAGGAAAAATTCAAAGAATATATATCTAAAGTTAGTATAACCGGAAGATCAATAGGCCTTAATAGTGCTTTTGATTTTTTGGAAGAAGATAAGAAAAGAAATAAGTTTTTCTCTTCGAAAGTCAAAGATATTACCTATTCAATTCACTACATAGAAATTAACAATATTGTCCTATCTAAACTTTCTTCTAGCTATTTTGGTTTTGAATTTCTCAGGTCTAGTTTTATTGCCTCTGTACAAAGGTTTGAGGAAAAAGCTTTTGAGTTTTCTGAAAATTTAATTTTTGGCCTTGAATCAAAAGAGGGATTAGAAAAAATTAAAGAAGGGCCATTTTTTATTGAGCTAAGTACTCAATTTATGAAAGAGAAGAAGAGATTTTTTAGAATAAAAACAAATAGCGCGGAGCAAAAGTAAAAGCCGTTTAAATTTTATAATAATCTTGCTAGTTTATGTGCTTGAAATGAGAGGAGATATACCATGAGTTTAATTTTTAATGCTGACCAAATCACAGAAAGAAACAAAGGATTAACATATAATGATGTCTTGTTAATGCCTCGTCACTGTGAAATCACATCAAGAAAAACTCCAGAGCTTAAAAGCCGTTTAACTAAAAACAAGAGTATTAATCTTCCTTTTGTTTCTGCCAATATGGACACCGTAACTGAGTTTGAAATGGCAACTAAGATGGCGCAACTTGGAGGTCATGGAATTCTTCACCGTTTTATTCCTGTTGAAGAGCAAGTTAGACAAATTAAAGAATTACAAAACAAGAAGTCTGAGCTTCCAGAGCTTATTATTTCTGCGAGTGTCGGAGTGAAGCAAGAGGGAAAAGATAGAACTGATATTCTTGTTGACGCGGGAGTTGATCTTCTGACTTTAGATATTGCACATGGAGATTCAGTGATGATGCTTGAAACTCTTGAGTACATTAAATCAAAGTATCCTCATATAGAAGTTATTGCAGGGAACGTAGCGATGCCAGACGGAGTTAAGCGTTTAATTGATGCTGGAGCAGATGCTGTTAAGGTCGGAATAGGTCCTGGATCAATGTGTACTACTCGTATAATTACAGGCTGTGGTGTTCCTCAGTTAACGGCCGTGTCTTTATGTGTTCAAGAAGCAAAAAAGCATAACGTACCAGTTATCGCTGATGGAGGAATAAAAACTAGTGGTGATATAGTAAAAGCTTTCTCGGCAGGAGCAGATACCGTAATGTTAGGCTCAATGCTTGCCGGTGCTTTAGAGACTCCAGGTGAAGTTAAAGGTGGGATGAAAAAATATCGTGGTATGGCCTCTAAAGATGCTCAAGTTTCTTGGAGAGGAAATATGCAAAAAGGCATGGCGGCAGAAGGCGAGTCTCGTATGATCCCTTGCAAAGGTAGTGTTGAAAACATTATCGATGAACTCTCAGGTGGTGTTCGCTCAGGTATGACCTATTTGAATGCGAATAACTTAAAAGAACTTTATACAAATTCATTATTCATGGAAATGTCTGATTCAGGACTTAGTGAATCCAGGCCCCATGGAATGTTTTAAGAATATTAGTGAAAGAAGTTCTAGACATTGTTCTTAATTTTGAAAAAGTTCAGAGTCATCTGAAGGTTTATCCACAAGATGAAAAAAAAGTTTCAGCTTTTATCAAAGAAATTCAAGGCGACTATAATACAAAAGTGTTAGGTGCAATGGAGAAACTCATCGATGTGAGTTTTAAAAAACTCTATGATGGAGTTCAGCTCCAATCTCCTGAAGGCTTTTCTTTAAAAGAAACAATTGAAAGTTATCATGTTATTTTGGTCCCGAACCATCAATCTCATGCTGACTATATGGCCTTGCAATATATTTTTTATAAGTTTTTTCAAGTACCAGTTTATATAGCTGCTGGTAAAAATATGAATATCTTTCCGATCGGAGAAATATTTAAAAAATGTGGAGCATTTTTCTTAAGAAGAAAATTTGACGACAAATTATATAAAGCTGTTTTTCAGGGCTATATTAATTATTTACTTCAGACGGATAAAGTTGTGGAATTTTTCTTTGAGGGAGGACGAACTCGAACTGGAAAACTTCTACCTCCTCGCTATGGTCTGTTTAGTATGATTTTAGAAGCTCATGGACAGTTTAGAGAAAAAAAACCATTAATGTTTATTCCTGTATCGATTGCACATGAACAAATACCTGAAGAAAGAGCACATGCAAAAGAACTAGGCGGGGCAAAAAAAGAACAAGAGTCAACAAGACAATTGTTGAAGCTATTTGGGCTTTTTAATAAAAAGCTTGGAACTATTCATGTTCGCCTTGGAAACGGAATTGTTGTTAATAATTATACGGACTTAAAACTCAAAACAAGAGAAGTCGCTTTTGAATGTTTTAAACGAGTAGGAAAAGGGATGCCAATAACACCTAGTTCTTTACTCTCTCTAATATTATTAGACGAGCCTTCAGGGGCTTTGACCTGGCAACAAATAGAACAATCAGCAAAAGATATTATAAAATATTGCCAGTATATGAATATACCTCTTACGCAGTCTTTAGAAGATAACCTTGAAAACTCTATAAAGCTTGCGATGGATATCTTTTTAAATAATAAAAAAGTAGAATTGATAAAAAGAAAGAAAATAAACAAAGTGTTTTATTCAGTTAAAGATGATTCTCGCGTTTATCTTTTATTTCATAAAAATATGATTTTACATCATTTCTTTGTTCCAACTCTTATTAATTATGCATGGATAAATATCTTTAATGGACGGTTAGGGGATAAAGAGGATTTAATAAGTTATTTAAAGCAAAAGAGAATAGAGCTAAAATATGAATTTTATCTTCCTTCAGTAAGAGAGCTTCTGATTGAATCTCGTAAAATTATTGAATATGCAACAGACAAAAAAATAGAAAACCTTGATGAGGTTTTATCTTTTGATGTTAGTTCGATGTACAAGCTTGCTAAGGTTGTAAGTCCTTTTTCTACCTCTTTAAATTATATCTATGAAGGATATTATTTAGGTACAATAACCTTGATCTTTTTAGAGAAGAAAGAGTTTGACTATGAGGAGTACCTAAAAGTTGCTCAAGAACTTTTTGAAATAGAAATAGATCATGGCCGTGTCATTAGCTATAGAGAATCATTTACTGTTCCTAAATTACAAGCAGTATTTGATTACTTTGTTAAGCAAAGAGAAATTATGAAAAAAGTTGGTGAGAAATATAAAGTAATAAATCTTACCAAACTACTTAATTTACGAGAAAAGTTTTCATCAGATATTAGCAATCAAGTTTCAATAAAATTAAAAATTAATAATGAAAAATCATAAACTAACTAATAGACGCTTTATTGGTATTAATTGGGAAGATCTAACTGCCTTATCAGTAAATATTGATAAAGTAGATTGTTATCTTTTTAACTCTAATAAACTACAGATAAATGGTGATGCCATAATTGTGATGAGCTTAAAAAATAAAATTATTTTAGCTCGAGAAATCATGGGCCTAGATTCAAGGGTACTGGCACTTGATGGGGATTTGAAAGAAATTGAAAAGGCTTCTTGTGAATCTCAAAGAGAAGAACTAATTCTGAGTAATTATTCTAGCTGGAACGATCTAATAGCGACCATGATGAGTAATGGGCAGAAACTGGATAAAAAAAATTTTGAGTTGCAGATTTATTCCAATCACAAGATAATTGTAGATTATTTATAATAATTTTAATTAGTTATTGGATAAATAAAAAAGAGATGTTATTTAATATAAGATAAATGTAATTTGGAGGTAAATTATAACTACTTTTAGAGGTGGAAAAGGTTCAAATACTAAAGGACCAAGGATTAATGATCAAATCAGAGTCCCAGAGATGAGACTTATTGGGGAAGATGGACATCAGTACGGAGTGGTAAGCAGTATGCAAGCGATGCAGATTGCCGATGAAAAAGGCCTTGATTTAATAGAGGTTGCACCAAACTCAAAGCCTCCTGTGGTGAAATTAATTGATTACGGAAAGTTTAAGTATCAGCAACAGAAGAAAGCTGCTGAAGCTAAAAAGAAACAAGTTACAATAAACGTAAAAGAAGTAAAATTTAGACCAGCAATAGATATTCATGATTTAAATGTGAAATTGAAAAATGTATACAAGTTTCTTGGGCAGGGCGACAAGGTCAAAATGTTAATGCAGTTTCGAGGTCGAGAAATGGCCCACAAGGATATAGGTCTGGGTAAATTTGATGAAATTATCAAGCAAGTTGTTGAGGAGAGTGATGCTGTAGTTGAGTCTCCAGTTAAGATGATGGGAAATAGGGCGATTTCCATGTTGGCCCCTTCTAAGAAAAAATAATCCAAAATCATTGAGAAAAATACTTTGCCATTTGCAACAAAAATGGTAACTATAACCCCTTGTAAATTGAGAAAGTACTAGTTTAGGAGATATAAATATGCCAAAAATGAAGACAAGAAGGTCTATAGCAAAAAGAATCAGAGTGACAGCTTCAGGTAAAGTTAAGATCAAAAAAGCGAACTTGAGACATATTTTAACAAAAAAACCAAGAGATCTTAAAAGGCCTAAGCGTAAGGCTGGATACTTAGTTCCGACAGACGCAAGAAACCTTTTAAGAGGTACACCTTATTTATAAAAATTAAACGTGACTGCAGGGTTTAAGTAACCACTAAATTGTTCCCCTGTTGTCCTTACTTAGGAGATATATCATGGCAAGAGTAAAAAGAGGCTTTAAAGCTAGAAGAAGACGAAACAAAGTATTAAAACTTGCAAAAGGTTTTCATTTCGATAGAAGAACAAAATTTAAGCATACTTCTGAGACTGTAAGAAGAGCACTTCATAATGTTTATAAAGGCAGAAGACTTCTTAAGAGAGACATGAGAAAGCTATGGATCGTAAGGATTAATGCTGCTGCAAGAGTTGTTGGTACAACTTACTCTCAACTAATTGGCTCTCTTAAAAAGAATGATATCAAGCTTAATAGAAAGATGTTATCAGAAATAGCTGCAAGAGACCTTGAGGGGTTTAAAGCAATATACTCAAGTTTAAAATAGTTTTTTATTCAAAATAGATATAAAATCACGCCTGTTTTTTAATAAAACAGGCGTTTTTTTTTGCACAAAAAATGATTGTCTGTTAACCTAATAATAAGAACTTACAAATGCTTTACTAATCATGGAGGATTAATCATGAGCATCACAAAAGCTGACATTGTCGAAAAAGTATATAAGGATGCAGGTTTCTCGAAAAAAGAAGCTGCCGACATTGTTGATCTAATCTTTAATATTATTAAGGATACTTTATCGAAAGGCGAAAAAG
>CATLVU010000132.1 GCA_950061135.1 uncultured Oligoflexia bacterium | reverse complement strand
TACTCGTGGAGTAATGAAAGCGGTTACAGATCAATTAGCCCAAAACAGCTAAGTCCAATGCAATTTTAATGCAGTTTCTTTTCTTAAATCTGTATTATTAATCCTTTTTTAGTGGACAAGAATCCTCCAACCTTTTGAATAAGATTAAGTCTACTGTTAAGTGGCGAGACGACAAAATAACTATGTTTGGAAAGACCTATCCTCAAGCGAGAAAAGTTGCTTTTTATGGTGATGAAAATATTGAATACACTTATTCTCGTATAAAAATGAGGACACGTTTTTGGACTGATGAATTGAAAATGCTTAATGATAGGTTGAAGCTTGATTATGATTTAATATTTAACACCGCTCTCGTAAACTACTATCGCGATGGAAGGGATCATATGTCCTGGCATAGGGATGATGAACCTGAGTTAGGAATAAACCCGTCGATTGCTTCTATCAGTTTTGGAGCTAGTCGTGATTTCTTTTTCCGTCACGATGAAGGTGAAAAAGTAAAATTAACTCTTGAAAATGGAGATCTTCTTCTTATGCTTGGAGAAACTCAGCACCATTGGAAACATGCTTTACCTAAAAGGCTAAAAATAAATGAACCTCGTATGAATATTACGTTTAGAAGGATCTTTGAGTGACGGCGTCAACATCAACTTCGAGGGCACATTTAAAATGACCCTGTGGGCATTCTTTTTTTCCATGGAGTCCGCAAGGCATACATTCTAATCTTGGCATAATTTGAAGAGTCTTTGCATCATCACTTAATGGGCCATAACCGAAATCGGGAACAGTGGAGCAGAATAATGCTGACGTTTTAGCGTTAACTGAGCTAGCGAGATGTAGTGGTGCTGAATCATTTACAATAACCCTTCTAGCATCTTTCATTAATAAGGCTGATTGCCTTAAGTTTAATTTCCCTGCGAGGTTTTTTGCATTTTGATTTTTTCCAATGATTCTATTGATAAAATCAATGTCTGTTGGCGCACCAATAAAATAGCAATTTTGTCCACCAAGTAATTCTAATAATGTTTGCCAATGGTCTTTAGGCCATTGCTTAGTAAACCATACACTTGCCGGTGCAAGTACAATATAATCACTTGGAAGATTAAGGTCTTCAATTTTTTTATGGTCTTGCTCGGTAAAATAAAGCTTTGGTTTTAAGTTTTCTTTTGAAGGAATATCTTTTTTTATAATATCTTGAATAAGTAAAAAATTTCTTTGAACTTCGTGTAGGAAGGTGTCCTGATAGTTGTATGGGATTTTATGTTCAATGGCTTTGCTAAAAAACAAGCTCAAGATATTAGATTTGAACCCTATTTTTTGATTAGCTCCTGACATAAGTGTAAAAATGGCTGAGTTAGTAAAGCGCTGAATGTTAAAAGTATAGTCAAATTTCTCTTCTCGAAGTCCTGAGATAATACTAAACATTGATGAAAACTTTTTTCCTTTATCCCAAACCCATACTTTTTCAATTTGAGGGTTTTCCTCGAGAAGGCTTTCATTTCCCTTTCGTAGTAAAAAATGTATTTTGCATTCAGGCAATTGGCCCTTGATATATTCAACTAAGCTCGTTGCAAGGATCACGTCTCCAATATAAGCAGTTTGAATGATAAGAATTTTCTTCATTTGTGAAGTTTGGTTTGAAAAGTTTCGCCCTCTTGCATTCTCCAAACTTTTACATTACGAATAAATACATTCCATGCACCCATCGAAGAGATCACAAGTCCGGCTTTGCCATCAAGAAAACCGAGTTGCAGAACATAGCGTTTTAAAAATGCAAAAAATGGTTTTACTATGAGATGATAGCTTGTCACTCTTTTGATTTTTTTCACACGGTCTAGGGCCGCCCAAGTAGTGTAACGTTGACCTTTGATTAAATGGGCCTCAAGTCCTTTTCCTTTATAAGTATCGTGGGCAAGTTTTCCCTTGAGTCTACCAATAGGTCCATTCGCTTCAATTTCAGCATGAACATGTTTATCTTGATAGCGACACTTACTTTTTCTAAAAAGTCGAATAACAGCATCACCTTTCCAGACATGATTCAGTTTTTGATCCATAAAATAATTTTGTCTTCCGATCCAGAAAGCTACTTCATTCGGATTGGAATTTATAGTGTCTTTGATTTCTTTTATGAGTGTATCATTTGTTGTTTCATCAGCATCAAGAAGAAAGATCCAATCATGCTTTGCTTGTGGTATGGTCCAATTTTTTTGAGCAGCAGAATGTTCGTATTCATGCTGTAAAAGCGTTACTTGAGGATAGCTTTTTATAATCTCTAGAGTTCCATCGGTACTGAATGAGTCAACAACGATAATTTCATCAGCAAAAAGACAAGATTCAATCGCAGACTTAATATTCACTTCTTCATTAAAACAGGGGATAATTGCAGTTATTTTTTCCATAAGCTATTTTTTCAATATTCCTTGATTCTGTAAAGCTTGAGACACAGCAAATGCACTGGCCCATGCCCATTGAAAATTATGGCCTCCTAGCTGGCCTGTAACATCTAAAACTTCACCAATAAAATACAGTCCTTTTTGATAATTACTTTGCATTGTTTTGGAAGATACCTCAAAAGTGTCAATTCCTCCTCTTGTAACTTCTGCTTTTCTAAAACCTTCAGTACCAGAAGGGACAATTATTGAGTGATGAAGATATTTTTCAATCTGTGAAAGCTCTTTTTTTGTAATTTTTGAGCAAAATAAATCTCCATCGATCCCAATTTTTTCAAGAATATGATCAACAAAATTATTTGGAAGGTGCCTTTTTAAAGAAGTTTTTAACAAGGTTTTATTGGGAGCTTTTTCAATTTCAGAGACAATATTCAGTTCTGGCAACCAATCGATTTGAATCTGATCAGCTGGGTTCCAATAAAGTGATATTTTAAGAACAGCAGGACCACTAATACCTTTGTGAGTAAATAATAAGTCTTCAGTAATACTATGCTCATTACAGGAGAGCTTTGCAACCAAGGAGATACCTTTTAATGTCTCAAAGCCTGAAACTTTAAATGGAACAAGTGCCGGTGTTGCCGGAATAATTTTATGTCCAAATTGTTTAGCAATTTGATGTCCAAAACCTGTTGCTCCAATCGGAGGTACAGATAACCCTCCTGTTGCAATGATTAACTCAGAAGAACTAAATTGATATTCATCATTATATGTGACAAATGTTTCGTCTTTATAACTTACTTCTAAATTTTTGATTTCAAGTTTTAAATCAACATTATTTTTATCTATGAGCTTTAGAAGCATGGAGACGATATCTTTTGCTGAATTTTTGCAAAAAAGCTGTCCTAGTTTTTTTTCATAGTATTCTATTTTGTGTTCTTGGATTAGGTCTAAAAAGTCCCATGGTGTATAACGAGAGAGGGCCGATTTGCAAAAATGAGGATTGGAAGAATAAAAAAAATCAGGTGAAGAATATATATTAGTAAAATTACACCTTCCTCCACCAGAGATAAGAATCTTTCTTCCAACTTGTTTATTGTGATCCAATAAAAGAATTTTCTTATTTGGGATCTTTGAGCAAAAATGCGCCGCCAGTAACCCGGCGGCACCTGCACCGATGATAATAATATCATAGTCAGTTTTTACTCTTTTACTTTTATTTGTTTGTAGATTTTTCTCCACTTCCAAAAAACTTCCTTTGCAGCAGCTCTTAGTTCCCAGTTTAGAAACTTCGTTTTTTGCTTCCCTGTTTTATCAAGCCTAGACATATCATTAGGTTCCCAATAATACATGCTAGTTATTTGAATATTACAATACTCATTTTCTTGGTTGTATCTATCATAATATTCTTTGATATTTTGAATTACTTTACATCTATAGCCATAAATTCCTTTGTTTTCCATCTTTCTTGTAAAGATTTTCTCCCATTTTACATCTGTTACAGGCTCTCTCGTAAATTCCTTATCCATGACATAGTACTGTCCATTAACATCAATCATTGGAGCAATATGAAACCACCATTTTCCATCAATTTCTCTTCTGAACTTCTTTGTGTAATAGATTAAAATTTTCATGGATTTTACTTGATGAGAATCATACATCTGTTTTGCCCAGACATGGGCCCTGTTAAAACATTGTGTGAACCACTTAGTTCTTTTCTTAAGACTTTGAAACATCTCTTTTGCTATTTCCATTGAATCAACATTTGAAGGTGTGTAATTTGTCATTGGATGTAAAGAATCATCAGGATAGAAGTCTAATATATCGTCTCCCTCTTCTTTAATTTCTAGCGACAAAATTTGATTATCCTCAATTTTGAGATCGACAACTGAGTTTAGCTCTTCTGCTTGGTAAAGCTTTTCAACTAACTCTTTGTCCTGTGGCGAAACAAGAAAAACCTCTCTAGTCTTGGCAATTAAAACTTGATATTGCTCATCTATGCTTGAAGGAGCATCAATATGCAAGATTCTTGTTTGAGTATTAGCTTTTACGATTCCAATGGAACCAATCAATAATGTTAAAGTGATTAATAATGTTTTCATAAAATCTCCGTTGGTTAAGTTGTGGAGCTTTTATGCCAGATAAATAAGGACGACTCAGTATTCTTGAGACCATACTGGTTTCAAGTTGAGACCAGCCCTGTAGAAAGTACTAAGACTTTGTGAGTGAATAGAGTTGAGAGCAAAGCTGATAGGTCTCATCTCCTCTGCCTGCAGGTGATTCGTACTTTTTTATCATCTTATCAATAAAGTTACGGATGTCTTTTTTAAGTTCAGGTAAATCAGCTTTGTTAAGATTAAATGCAATAGAATTAAACTCACGATCTTCAATGGATTGGTTGGATAATTCTTCAATTCCAAGCTCCATCATTCTTTTGTGGTATTTTTGAACATCTTTATTCTCTACTTCAATTGCGGTGTAGATATGATCTACAGACTTAATAACTTTTTTCCCATGAGTTTTTAAAATTCCAAGTTCTTGCAAGCGAGTAAGTATCTCATTAATTTGCTTTATACTAAGACTCATACGTAAATGTTTTTTTACCCATAGGGCATTTAGTTCAAAACTTTTTAGTTGAGACAGCTCGGCAATAATAATATGAGCTGGATCAGTAATTGCTTTGAAGCTATCAATATCAGTAATATGACGAAGATTTTTAGGTCTTAAGGATTGAAGTCTTTTTATATAAAATTCTTTTTGATCAGCGTTTTTAGTCTTTTGTAATAAAACCATTGCTTCAAGAAACTGGGCCTCTTTTTTATCAAGTTTTAAGCTTTTAACTAGGGCAGGGATAAGCTTTGCAGGAACGGCCCTTTTTTTATTTAAAATGGCGTGTAGAGGTCCATGAGATTTAAAACCTAGAGAATATGCCCAGGCCCTCAATGAAAATTGCTGATTTCTTTTTTTGATTTCATCTAGTGAGTCCTTGAGAAAGTCTGCAGCATCTACATAGTGGTATATTTTATTCATGAGACCAATATATATGTTTTTTTGAGACCAAAATAGTGCCACGATAAAATTTACTCACCGTGTTGAACTCAACTTGTTTTAGCTGTAAAAAGCACCACTTGAAAAGGTTGAAAATGAGATTGTTTTTTACGTTTTTTATTATTTCACTCACAATTACAGCATCTTATGCAAGAAGTGGTGGTGTTGGAAACGGCGGGGATGGCATAGTTTGTGGTGATTCAGTGATATTGCTTGATAGCTATGAAGCGCAGAAATTAAAACTTGAAATTGACCTAAATGCCGATGCATCAAATGCTACAATTAGATCAATGGTTGATGTCGCGATCAATAGGCTTGAGCGCTTTGATGAATATACTGCAACTCTTTTAAGACATTATTCATATGAAATAGTAGATGATCTTGAGTTGTTTGAAAGACATCCAGACGCCAGAGGAACTCATACATTTTTAGGTGCCACAGAGATTGCTCCCATTGATGATTCTTTTCATGTTTCAACTCCTGAAGGATGCGAGAAAAGTCCTAGGCAATTAGTTTCTCAAAGAGTTCCTCGTTTTAAACTCGATTATCGGTATGAGATAAATCAAACATTGTGGGATAAAATGACCAAGCAAGATCAGGCCATGACAGTATTGCATGAGGCTTGGTATCGAATTATGTTAGAAAATGGCGCTGAGAACTCTATCGCCACGAGGTATATAAACGCATTGGTTGCTTCAAAACAATTTGAATCTTATAGCTTCGCGGACTATTTTCAAGAGATTAAAGAGACAGAATTAAATTTCTACTTTGTTAAAAATACGAGTGAGACGATTAAAGACCCTGTTATTGAAATCAACTTAGACGATAATGAATTTCATACAAAAGAAGACGCTATTTGTGCAGATAAGGTGGTGTTCAATCCAAGCATCAAAGAAACTTATACTATTTTGAATAGAGATCAAGATTATTTAAAAAATATTGAGCAAAAATATTTATATTAAAAAAATCATTAAAAATATTACTCTAAAGAAATTAAAAAATGAAAAACTCTTTAACCAAAAAGTAACTCTATATGCTTCCGAAATTGCAAAATCTAAAAAAATTACTTTTTTATTTTTCTTAAAATATGAAGATATTTTTTCTTTAAACTCAAACCAATTAGTTGAGTAATCACCATCTATAGCGATTATTGAATTTTTTTTTTAGTTTTCATATTTTATTATTTACCTTTCCATAGCTGCCGCACTCTGGGTGAAAATCACCAAGAAAAAGGGTAATATATTTAACATTTTTAGACAAAAACCTGCAGAAGAATTATTTAAAATAGCAAAAGAAAAAAAAGTAGCAATCATAATTAGAGTTCCTCTTGCTAGCGGTTTGTTATCAGGAAAATTT
>CATLVU010000131.1 GCA_950061135.1 uncultured Oligoflexia bacterium | reverse complement strand
TGTAGTTCAGTTTTCTTCTTTTATTCAGCCATTGATTATTATGTCTGCAATTCCTCTTGGTTTTATTGGAGTGATTTTGGCGTTTAGCGTATTTGAGTTGGCCCTTGGCTTTATGGCATTGATGGGAGTCCTAGGGTTAGTAGGTGTTGTGGTTAACGATTCCATCGTTCTGGTAACCGTAATCAATAGGTATATTGCAAAAGAGGGGAGATCCACCTTATCAATAATAAAAGCAACAGTTTCACGTTTTAGACCAGTTATTTTAACAACGTTTACTACGGTAGCAGGGCTTCTTCCTATTGCACACGCTACGGGTGGCGATCCATTTTTAAAACCAATGGCAGTAAGCTTTGCTTATGGGCTTTTATTTTCAACTTTGTTAACTTTATTTTTTGTTCCATGTTGTTTTCAAGTTTATGTTTCAGCGATGAAAAAATTAGGTCGGTAAAAAAATCCGAGAACAAGCGGAGCAGTTTTTTAATTCTTTAAGTTCCTCAATTTGCTTTTCTTGTAAATCTGTTACTTGGTATCGACAGACACGACATGATTTATTGTAAACTTGGGTGAAGGGTCCATGAGTTAGTTTTTTTTCAAGAGCTTTATTAATTTTAATTGCATATTCTGGCTTTAGAGAATTTTTCAGGTAACTAATTCTCTCTTGAGATGAGTTGTTATGCTGTAAAAGAGGAGAAATATTAATTTGTATATCATCATTAATTTCTTTTATCGATTTTTCTACACCCTTTAAAAAGCGCTTTAAATCCTGAATATCTTCAGTGAGAGTTTCTATTTTTTCAATTAATGAAAAACATTCACTTTCAAGTAATGAAATATTCTCCGTTAGAGTCGACTTTTTTTTCTCGAAAGCAGTGAGTTGAGTTTGATTTTGTATCTGAGATAAGTTTTTTTCGACACTTTCCAAGGCTTCAATTTCGTTTTCAAGGTCTTGTTCTTTTAAAACCAGTTCTTCTTCTACTTTCTTTAATGTATCGCTGTTCTTTTCTAGTTGATTTTGTTTTGAACGGACTTGGGATTGAATTTGATGAACCCGCTTTTTTTCACTTTTAATTTTTTCATCATTTTTATCGATTGATTCAGTAAGACTTGCTATTTCTTTTAAAGTCATTATATCTTCAGGATTTAACATAATACACCTATGAGTTTACTTTATGAATTCACTTTCAAATCTATTAGAAGAAATCAATAAATACAAATATTTTGTAGCTGATGCTAAATTCTTGTCCCTTTGGCCAGAGATACACACTGCTTTGAAGAGTAAGAAAGTATTTTGTTTGGATTCACCTGAAGAAAATAAAAATTTTGAGATCTACCAACAGGCAATAGATTTCTTCCTAAGTGAAGGCATAACTAGAGATAGTCATTTGATTGTGATTGGAGGAGGTGCTACAAGTGACTTTGGAGGATTCATCGCAAGTACAATACTACGAGGGATAAAGTGGAGTGTAGTGCCAACTACTTTGTTGGCTGCAGTTGATGCTTCGGTGGGGGGAAAGGTTGGTATTAATCATCAAAAAGGTAAAAACCTAATAGGGAGTTTCCATTTACCTGAAAACAATTACTTTTATTATGATTTTTTAAAGACTTTAGCTGAAGAGGAAATGCAGTCAGGTAAAGGTGAAGTTCTTAAATATTGTTTTTTATCTCAAGAAATATTTGATCTTGTTAACATGGAAGGCTTAAGTCAAAAAACTGTACAAGCTTGTATTGATTATAAAATGCAAATCGTGGAAAAAGATTTTTATGAAAAAGGTGAGCGTATCCAATTAAATCTAGGGCATACCTTAGGCCATGCTCTTGAAAAATGCGAAAATATACCCCATGGCCTTTGTGTCGCCTGGGGCTTAGAAAAAATATTAGAGCTATTTAGTCCAAGCTTACTTGATCACTTTTACACTTCTTTAAAAAAATTGGAATTGACCATACCTGAAGTACAAAAACTAGATAAAGATGCTTTCTTTTCTTATTTAAAGTCGGATAAAAAGAAAAATATTGAGGGCGAAATATCAATTATTATTCCTCGCAGTATTGGGGAAATTGAAATTAAGAAGATAGAAACTAAAGAATTAAAGGATATAATACTTTCCAATGATAATACAAAAAATTACTTCTAAATCCTTGCCGGATGAGATTCGAATTGGTTCTTCAAAGTCTTATCTTAATAGAGCATTGATTCTAGCATCTTTAAAAACGAATAGAGTGAAAATTGTAGGAGCTTCTGAGTCTACAGATGTTGAATATCTAATTAATTGTCTGAGGGAGATTGGGCTAGAGATAAAAACAGCTTCAAATCAACTTGAAGTTTTAAATTCCTTTCCTTCTTGTGAAAAAGTTAGTGATAAGCCAATAGTTTTAAAAGTAGGTGATGGTGGGACTACCGCGAGGTTTTTAATCTCACTGCTATCACTCGGGAAAAACAAATATAGATTGATTCTAGATGAGGGACTCGCAAAGAGGCCTTTTAGTGAGGGAATTTCTGTACTTAGAAAACTTGGTGCCAGTATCGATTTTCAGGGCAGTGAAATAACAGTTCAAGGGCCCATAATTCAAACGGGAGATATTGAAGTGTCCTGTGAAAATACAACACAATTTGCATCTAGCTTTATTTTATTAAATCAGGTCTGTAGTTTTAATATTAAGCTGACAAATGTGAAAGCATCAAAAAAGTACTTAGATATATCACAAAAGTTATTAACTGAGTCACAAGAATCAGACTTTATAGTTTGTAAAACTGATTTTAGCTCTATTTCTTATATCGTTGCTTATGCTTTTTTTCATCAAGATGTATTAATTACCAATGTGAAAGAAATAGATTGGTCTCAAGCCGATAGTAGGATTTTTGATATTATTAAAAGTATTGGAGGCGACTTTATAATTGATCCAAATGGATTAAGAATATTTAAAAGTGAAGCAAAACGTGGCTTCAAGGTAAATGGTAATAATTGTCTCGACTTAATCCCGACTTTGTTTTATTTAGCTGCTTTTCTACCTTATGAGTCTGAAATTATCGGATTAGAAAAGCTGCAATTAAAAGAATCAGATAGACTAAGTGAAGGGTTAAAAATCTTAGACTTTTTTGGTGTCGAATATAAGTATGTCTCTAAAGATGATAAAATTACTTTTTCAGCAGCTGTTTCTCGAAAGAAAAAAGATGAGCTACTTAAGACTGCTTATGACCATAGAATGGTGATGCTAGGAACTCTTTTTTTTAAACATTTAGGTGGAGGAATGATTGCACCCTCTGAGTCGGTCAAAAAGTCCTTTCCTAAGTTTTTTGAAATCTTTTAAAGCTGTGCTATGATAAATTATGCAAGTAAATAAAGCTAAGATCTTAGAGCATTTTGATAATGACGAAGAATTATTACAAGATTTAGTAATGGTATTTGAGGACTCTTATCCAAATGACATGGCGATGATTGAAAAAAGTATCGCGGCATCTGATTTTCCAAATCTTCAGTTATATGCACATAGTTTAAAAGGTTCATTGTCGCATTTTTTTGTTGATGAATTGCACTTACTGGCCAAAGAACTAGAAGATGATGGTCGTAATAAATGCTTAGATCATCAAAATAATTTTACAGTTTTAAAAGATCAAATTCCTAAGTTAATTCAAGAATTGAAAAAATGAAAAAAATTCTTTTAGTAGACGATGATAAAATGACATTGAAATTATTAAAGTCTCAACTTGAGAAACGAAATTTTCAATGTTTTATTTTCCCTGATTCGAATGATGACATAGTAAGTTTTATCGAAAAAAAACAAATAGACTTAGTTCTTCTAGATATTATGATGCCTAATAAATCAGGGGATGAGTACCTTAAAGAGATTAGAGGACGTTTTTCTAGATTGGCACTTCCTGTAATAATGTCGACTTCTAAGAGTGAGGATGAAGATATTGTTAGTTTCTTGAAAATGGGTGCCAATGATTATTTGGTCAAACCTATAAATATTAATATTGGAGTTGAGCGAATTAATACACAAACTCAGCTTAAAGACTTAATGAGAGATGCTCAAAGCTTTGAAGAAGCTAAAACAATCAATAAAATGTTAAATACCCTGAGCCATGAAATCAAGAATCCATTAACGATTGCAATGATGCAATTACCACTTATAAAAAGAAATGATAAAAGCGAAGAGAAGGTACAAAGGGCCTTAATGCGAATATCTAATTTAATGGACCAAATGCATAGTGCTCTAGATCAATATCAAGGTATAGAGTCAAATCCTGTCGATGAACTTTATAAAGTCGATTAGATACCTTCGACAATTTTTTCAATAATAATATTATCACCTGTATGAAAGTTTGAACCTGTTTGTGTTGTAAAATCATCACCGTATTGAGTTCCTTGCGCCATAAAGATATGAGCAGGGAAGTTAGCAGCTCTGTACTCAAAAGAGTCTTTTAAAATATCAACTTTTTTAGAGGAGTCATTGATAACTTTTATATCATATATTCCCAAACCATTTGGTGCCGCTGGGGTAATACAACGTAAACTAGTAAGACTGATTACTTTGACGGAGTCACAAATTTCTTCACCAATATAAACGGATGTAACATTTTTATAAAAAAACTTACCAGAAAGATAAATAATTGTTCCTCCTGTGTGAGAAGCAATAACAGGACTTACTCCTGAAATTTCTGGATACTTGATAGGATCATAATTACTTCCACCTTCGCCGACTCTTTCGTGGATGGCATTTGAAGAACTTCCACCACTCATAGGATTACCACAGGAGTAAAGTGTAAAGATGAATGTTAGTGCAATCAATACTTTCATCATATTATCTCATCGGATTCGTTCCGAAATTATTAATACTAATATGATATCTTAATACTCATGTTATATTGGATATGCTGGTGTACTTGAGTGAATAAATCTGTATCTTTCTCGATATTCTCATAACTTGCACCGATACTGAGATCGATTTTCTTATAATGTTCAAATAGGTTGTAAAACTCTTTTCCTATAGAAGTGCCAATTTTATAACTCATTCCATTGTCTGCCGAGTACGATTCCAATTGCGTTGGAGATATGATGTTAAACTCTAAATTGGCGTCTAGGTGGTACATTGGGGTCTCAACAACATTATAATCAAGTCCCACCACTAATTTGTAGTTTTGAGTATTATCCAAAGTTACTGTGAACTCATCAGGTGCTTCAAAGAAAATATCATCACCATATTTTACTTGGAAATATCCATCAAGCTTTCTGTTCACATGTTTGAGAATTCCAAAACCAAGATTTGTAGTGAAGATATCATTATTTAAAATTTCACGATCTGAGTTTGTAATAAACCTTTGTTGGTCAAATTCAAAACTTAATAAGAATGCTAGGTTTTCTTTTACATAGTATGTGATTTCATTGTAAACACCGCCATTAGTGTCCGAAAGAATTATACCTGTGAATCTATTTGAATTGTCAGTAAATCTTATTCTTGAATAGTCTATATATGGCTGAATCTTAAAATAGTTTTTCTTCTTCCAAAAAGGTTCTTCTGGTATGACTCTGGAAGCTTTTTTAGTTGGAGAAATAGCTCTTTGTTTTTGTTCTACGATTATGGCCTGAGTAATAATTTCTTGATCTTGGTAGTTATCAATATAGGGTTTGTGATAAACACATTCGTTTTCAATCTTCTCTAAGTTTTTGTATTCTTGATTAGAATTAGCTTTTTTAAAAATTCTAATTCTTCTTCCTTGAACAGCATAATTACATTTGAATTGAATATCATTTTCATTGATCCAAATTTTTTCGCCGATACTAATTGTATAAACATCTTTTACTTGATTTTGATTTATAACTTGTAAGACCTTGCCATCTTCTCCGTACAAGTTTGATACACCAAGAGAAAACAAAATCCCCCCTAAAGTGTCACCTTTTTCGACAGTGTAATAGGTGTCTTGCGCTTTCAAGGTAAAACACCAAGTATACATGACTACAAAAGTTGCTATTTTAACAAATTTAACCATATGCATATATTTTATCAGTGGTCTTAATATTTTCCTATAAGTGTCCAATATTGCAGGATTTTCCTACTTAATATTAAGAAATAGGCCCAAAAAGGCCATACAGTGGAGGAAAATAATAGGGTAAAGAATTTTTTTCCTATCTAAGGAGTTGTGTAAATTTTCTTAACATAACACCGATCAATAAGATGGAGAAAAATTAAGAAGGTAAAAAATTATGAAAAAGATTATTAGTTTCATGACGGTATTAGGGATGATGTTACAGTATGCAAATGCATCTGAGTTTCCGCGAAACTTCACTTATCAAACAGTTGTTTACGACAGTACGGGAGTTAATCCTGTTGTTACTAATGTAGACTTAACTTTTCAAATCTATGACCCAGCAACGAGCTGTCTTCTTTATGAAGAAGTTCAAACAGGAATAGATTTAAGTTTAACAGGAGGAGTTGCAACTGTAAGTGTTGGTTCAGACACGGGGGCAGCAAAACGTGGGGCAAATGATCCAGGCTTAGATATGGTTGATATCTATGCTAATACGGCCACAGCAATTAGAGCCGATGACTCAGGAACAACTAATACATGTCCAGGTGGGTATACACCTGCCGGTGGTGACAATAGAGTTTTACGTGTAACTGTTGATGATGGTGTAACTGTTAATACAATTACTCCAGATATTGCAATGAATATTACACCAACCTCATTAGTTGCAGAAACCTTACAAGGTGAACCTCTTGATAGCTTTGTCTTATTGAACAATACAAACTATGTAACTTTGACTGATGCAAGTGATGCAAGTGCATTACATAATCATG
>CATLVU010000130.1 GCA_950061135.1 uncultured Oligoflexia bacterium | reverse complement strand
CTCAGTGCGACTAACACTTAAAGTCATCAAGGGATTAATACTCTTTATATCTTCATTATGCTTCAACAACATAAAAGGTATTCCCATTAAATTTAAAGAAATCTCATTATCTGACTCAATACTTTGTGCCTGCGCCTCAAATAAATAATTAAAAAAATCATTTGTTACGGCAGGGTTTTCACAATAAAGATTTATACTTTCAAACTTTATATTTTCCATCAGGATTAATCATTCAATATTTTACAAGAACTTTCAATGGCCATTAATGACTCGCAAGAATGAGTTCTAATTATCAATCTTTTTGAATAAGCTTTCAATTTATATAAAAGGATTGCTTCTGTGCTTTGGACTATGCTCCTACCAATATCAGTATTTATATCTAGGTCTTTTGGAAAGCGCATAAATGATTTTTTTGAAACCCCAAAAATAAAATCATGTTCCAAAAAATGATCCAATAAAAATGGCATCTTTTTTATTAGCATATGATTTTGCTCTCGAGTCTTTGAGAAACCAAAACATGGGTCTAAAATGATTTTTCTTTTACTTTTTGTAAGTTTGTTAAGACCTGTAGAGAAAAAGTCCTTCACCATTTCAATACTCAAACTATCTTCGCAATGATTCATATGATTACTCGACTCATCCCTTGTTGGACATAAGTTATGGCAAAAAACATAGCTAAAATCTAATTCAGAACTGGTTAAATAATTCATGAGTACATCATCGATTTTACCTGAAACATCATTAAACACTAGATCACTTTTGGGCCAATAATCTTTGATCTTTCTGGCGACAAAATCGAAGACATCAATCTTGTAAGTATCAATCGACACAACCGTTTCAGGGTCACTCATTTTTTCAAGAACTGGAATAAGTAATTGATCAAATCTTTTTAATTCGACGGATGAATCAATCGCTCTATTGAAAGGGGCCGTTGATTCTGCACCAATATCAATAATATTTGCCCATGAAATTAACTTATTCAGTTTATTTTCGACATCTAATAAAGAGAGGTTTTCATCACCATCTGAGAATGAGTTGGGGGTTATATTTAAAACCCCCATAACTCTATTGTAGATCATTTTATGCTAAAGAAACGTTTGGGTCATTGATGGGAGTATCTTTCTTCTCTTCCATCTGAACCTCGCCTTTTTGTTTACCAGCACCCTTTCCAACGACAGGAACTCCAACTGTACCACCACTCATTAATTCTTTAATTTGTAATGAGTCTAATGTTTCCCAAACAATTAATGCTTCGGCCATATTCTTTAAAATTTGTTTTTTATCAGAAAGAATTTTTTTCGCTAATTCATAATTTCTTTTGATAATTCGACTTACTTCTTCATCAATTTTTTTAGAAGTTTCTTCTGAATAACTTGAATTATCAGCACCAGGCCCATGTCCAAATGGTTGATGAGGATTTTGGGTAAAATTAATAGGACCTAGTAAATCACTCATTCCCCAATTACAAACCATATGCTTTGCAATTTGAGTTGCTCTTTCAATATCATTAGCTGCTCCGGAGGTATAATCAGTAAATGTTAATTCCTCAGCAAGACGCCCACCAAGCAGCATTGCTATTTGATTATTTGCTTTCTCTTTAGACATAGACAATTTATCTTCGTCTGGAAGAGTTACTGTCACACCTAAAGCCCCTCCTCTTGGAATAACTGTTACTTTATGTACAGGGTCAGTTCCGGGAAGACTTAATCCGACAATAACATGTCCCGCCTCATGAAATGCTGTATTTCTTTTCTCATCATCAGAGATCATCATTGATTTTCGCTCTACTCCCATAAGAACTTTATCTTTTGCATTATCAAAATCGATAGCATGTAGTTTCGATTTATTTTCTCTTGCCGCAAGTAGTGCTGCTTCGTTTACTAGGTTGGCCAAATCTGCTCCCGTAAACCCAGGTGTACCTTTTGCAACGATTTCCAGATCAACATCTTCAGCCAGTGGAGTTTTGTTTGTATGCACTTTTAATATTCCTAGTCGACCTCTTACATCCGGCCTTCCAACTGTAACTCTTCTATCAAATCTTCCAGGCCTTAGTAGAGCTGGGTCAAGGACATCAACTCTATTTGTCGCGGCCATAATAATGACCCCTTCATTAGACTCAAATCCATCCATTTCAACTAGCATTTGGTTTAGAGTTTGCTCTCTTTCATCATGTCCACCACCCATGCCATGGCCTCGATGCCTACCAACAGCATCAATCTCATCAATAAATATAATACATGGAGCACTTTTTTTACCTTGTTCAAAAAGATCTCTTACCCTGGAAGCACCTACACCGACAAACATCTCAACGAAGTCTGAACCGGAGATTGAAAAGAATGGTACACCAGCTTCACCTGCAACCGCTCGGGCCAATAAAGTTTTACCTGTTCCAGGAGGACCAACTAATAAAACACCCTTAGGAATTTTTCCACCGAGCTTAGTGTATTTTTTGGGATCTTTTAAAAAATCAACAACCTCTACTAATTCTTCTTTGGCCTCTTCAACACCTGATACATCGGAAAATGTGACTTTTTTGTCAGACTCATTAAGCATTTTTGCTTTTGATTTTCCAAAGCTCATGGCCTTGCCACCACCGGCCTGTAACTGTCTTAAAAAGAAGAAGAAAATAACAAATAGAAAAATCATTGGGAACCAATTTATCAAAATTGATGTTGCTAAATTTGGTTTCTCAACAGGCTTATAATTAGGAACAATCCCTTTTTCTCTTAAAATCTTAAATGTTTGATCGCCCGTATTCCCTACTAATTCAAAAGGAGCACCATCGTTATAACCTTCAGTAAACTTCCCTTGGATAGTGTCTTGGCCTTGAAATGTAACTTCTCGCACAACACCATTTTCAACTGCTTGAATAAATTCTGAGTAATTTATTTTCTGTGATCCTGTATTTTGTGACTGGAAATGATCCATTACTCCCATTGCTATAACTACAAATAGAATCCATAGCGCAATTGTTTTGTGTTGTTTTTTCATATATTTATCCTTCTATAACATCGCTTATTAATAATATAGGATTTAATTGAGACAAATCAAGCCAAGAAATGAAGTTTTAGCTTTTTGTGTCTATGTTGCTTTTTAGACCATTCTCTTAATAGCTTCAAAGCCGAAAAGTAATTTTGTCCACTATTTTTCATAAATTCTACTTGTTTTGGGTTAAATGCTGAGTCAAATCCACCTTTTGAAAAATTATGAGACTTTACTAAAACCCAAAATGGAAAATAATCATTATTAATTGTATTACCCAAATAATCCTCAAGATGATTTTGATACTCCTCATAAGTTAGAACTTGTTGAAAAGAAGGCAATTGCTTAACGGGCTTAAATGTATACTTTTTCCTAACAAGTAAAATTGAATTAAAATCAAGATAAGCTTTCACTCCTCTTGTCAGAGTCATTGGGCCGTACTTATTATTTTTCATGCCTTGAACAATCTGCTTTATGGACTTAGAGATAGTACCTCTAGTATCTGGATTCAGATATTTTAACGCTTCTAATATCAGCTGTTCTATCCCAGAAAAATCCTGTTGTGATTTAATTGCATAAACTAGTACAGAGTCTGGCTCAAAAGCTAATTTAAAAGCAGATTTAGATTTATTTTTAAAGTGTAATTCTATCCTTCGAGCGAACTCATTATGCCTATATACATAATGCTTTAAATACTGAGGATAGCGATCTTTAAAGCCTTCAACAATTTTATTGCGAATAAAGTTTCTTTCAAAGCGCAATTCTTCGTTAGTTGGATCTTCTAAAAACGGTAAATCAAAACAAGCTGCAAACCTATGAATCTGTTGTTTGCTAACACACATAAATGGTCTTATCACATTGCCGTTAACAAGAGGGATACCAACCATTCCTTCAATATTAGAGCTTCGTAAACTCTGTAGTAAGGTCCATTCAAAAGAGTCGTCTATATGATGGGCCAAAACTATTTTTTCATTTTTACGGCGAACTTTTTCAAAGATACTATAACGAGCAATCCTCGCTTTATTTTCAAAATTAGAGTTGATATCTAAGTCTTTTATTTTAAAACTATTACACTCTATTCCCAGGTAGTTGCAAAACTCATTTACAAACCTTTGCTCGTCATCATGCTCGATTCTAGTTCCATGGTTTATATGAACAACACGAAGCTGATTGGAATATCCGTAGTTTTTCAAGAGATACAAACTATAAAGAATGCAGATAGAGTCAATCCCGCCAGATACAGTGACAAGAAGAGATGCATTTTTATCAAATAACTTATACTCTGAAACAAAATTGGATAAATGAGAAATAAATCTATCAGTATAAACTTTATTTCTTGATTTAAATAACATCTACTTAGTCTAAATTTATTCATTTTAACTGTACAGAATTATTGACATTTTTAGTACAGAACAAGTATTATCTTTTAAATCTTGAATTATAGCGACGTAGCTCAGTTGGTTAGAGCATCGGATTCATATCCCGGGGGTCGGCAGTTCAACTCTGCCCGTCGCTACCATAAAAAACACTATAAATTCAAGCACTTAACCAACTTCAAAATCAAACACATTCCTCTTTCTTTTAAATCGTGTACTACAAATGTACTACGGCCAATCGAAATCGACCGATTTCAACCTAACTCAAAACTATTCGCAACATTCTCAACACTACTACCGAGTAGATGAACGTACTTCATCGTCGTTGTAATATCCGCATGGCCTGCAATAGATTGCACAACTTTTAAATTGATTCCCTTTTCAACCATTAACGTCAGAGCAGTGTGTCTAAAATCATGAAATCTAATTTTTCGCAAATTAGATTTTTTTAGATCTTTACAAAAATAGCGGTTTCTAAAGTTATGATGGTAAATAGGAGTTTTAGTAGTCGTTTGAAAAACAAAATCATTTACTTCTAACCTTTTTAGGAAAATATAATTTTTAAGCTCCTCTTTTAGTTTCTTGTTACATGGAACCTTTCTTATATTCTTCCCTTTTGTGCTAGATACTTTACGATCAATCGCAAGCAATTGCCGCTCAATATTAATTAAACTTCGGTCAAACTGAATGTCTTTTACTTTTAGACCCCATACTTCTCCTGCTCGCATACCTGTATTTAAAGCAAGCAAATATACGAGGTAAACCCACCTGTCTTGAGTCTGATACTCATCATTTGCATACTGAAGAAAAATTTTAACTTCCTCTTCTTCCCAGAAATTGATTTCTTCAGAAACTTCATTTAGTAGACCGAAATTGGCACAGGGATTAAAGCTGATTCTATTATGTTTAAAAGAATAGTTTAAAACTGTAGTTATAGCACTTGTCCATCGATTAATAGTTGCAGGCGAGTACTCCTTTGCCGCTAAATCATTTCTTAAGTTAGCAAGGAAAATATTATTGATGCTTTCAATACGGATATCTCCATAAATATTAAAAACAGAACTTATTATCCCTTCTACTCTTCTAAGATGAGAGGGAGAGATTTCTCTCCCCCTAATAGTCAGCCAGAAATCATATTCTGATTTCAAAGTTCTTTTGTACTCATCACTATAATCTATATTAGAAGGTCTGTTATCTTTTAATAAACCTTTTATATAAACTTCTGCATCTATCTTTTTTGTAAATCTGCGCCTAAGTCTTTTGGAAGATCGACCACTTACGTAGTGATCTACTTCCCAACGAACTCCGTCTTTAAGTTTTATTTTTTTTGGTTTTATCATGTTTACCTCCCATGATTATTAGAGGTAACCCAACTTCTTAAAACTTCGGTATTTAGGTACAATGATCTATTCAATTTTAAGAATAAATCATCTGGTATATTTCTCGTCTTCCCACGATACTTCCAATCGTAAATTGTTGCGACTGATACATCCAACAATTTCGAAGCAGTGTGTGGCCTTATTATGTCTGGCAAATTGTCAAAGAGCTTGTGGCCTTTGCCACTAATAATTTTATTCATACTATCACCTTTTTATAAATTAGAAAATCCTATTAAACTTGCAATAACCTCCTCACATCGCCTTTTCTCGCCATCAGACGTCATAAATTCTCTTAATTGTCTTCGTCCCTGAACAAAAACTTGCTTGCCCTTTTTTAAATATAAATTACAAAGTTCGGCCTGCTTCCCCCAAACGATCACCTTCTTCCATGTAGTCTTTTGTGTAGTCCTAGAATTTATTGCAATGGACAACTCACAGACAGGTTTTTGCTTGGGCGTATATTTTAAAACAGGATCAATTCCTAACCTTCCAACAAATAATTCATTTTTGTGTTCATTCATCTCATTTTTCCTTTTTTAATTAATATTAAGCTTTTTCAATAAATACTCACCTAAGGTTAGATTCAAACCGTTCTTACGGTTATATTCATCAAGACTTCGTTGTACTTTTTCCATCTCTGAGAGACTTGCCTCTTGAACCTTCTCTATATCCTTGTCAGTGAGCTTACTGATTGCATAAAGGGCCAAGTCCTTAAAGATAACTTCACATCCATGTGTTTTGTTATTTGCCTTAAGTAATAAATCTTGAATCTTTTTTAAACTTTTAGTTTCTTTACTTAGATCAACAAAAAATTTACTTTGTTCCTTATTTATTTCATAAGCTACCTTTTCACTCTTTGGCCTTCTTCCTCTTTTCTTTTTTACTTCCTCATTATTATTACTAACCATACTATTCATTATTATTTACTCCTTAATTTAATTAAACCGACCCTGCTTCGCCCCGAAATCCTCTTAATATCAATTGTTATTAGCGCAGATTGACCACCTCATCGAAACTGGTTGAGAGGGGGTGGTCAATTTTCGCGTCCGATAACTTATTGATACGATTACTCTTTTTAGTACGGGG
>CATLVU010000129.1 GCA_950061135.1 uncultured Oligoflexia bacterium | reverse complement strand
TCGAAACATCAATAAAGTTTCTTTATGTGCTTTTTTTATTTCATAATATTGCTCCATCATTGGAGTAAGCTTAACGCCGGATTCAACGATTTTATCTAGGATTAATTGGCTTTGCGCAGTTTGATTCATGGAGGAGAATTCTGACACACCTTGAGCGAAATAGTCAAATAAGATTACTTAAAAAACAGGAGGAAATCTTATTGAAATCTGTGCTATTATAGTGAAATCATTATGATTAATTATCGATTAACCAGTATTTTCATTTGTTTTTGGATTTTTTGTATTTCAATCGTTTTTTATTCCTTTTATAACGAAACTGAGAGTGAAAAGGTTTTTAAAAAGCAGGTAAGAAAAAAAGCTGAAAAAAGTTTTTTTAAAAAAATTGATTATTACAAGATCGAGAGCAATAGACCTTATTTGAGTCTTAATGCTATTTCTTTAGACATTACGAATCAGCAATATATGGAGTTCCATGCTCCTAAGGGACTTGTGTATGTAGGAGAGGAGCAAACCAAGTTTAAAGCAAGTAGTGGTATTTTTGAAAGCAACAGAAATCATTTAAGCCTTGAAAGTGATGTATCGATTGTTTCAGATAAGTACCAGTATGAGTCAAACAATCTATTTGTAGATGGAGATAATAGTATTTTAGTGGGACAAGGGCCTGTAAAAGCTAGATTAAAAGACGATATCTCTGGGGATACCCTCGTTTTAAACGGTGGCGGTCTACGCTCTTATGTTGAGCTTGGAAAAACAGATATGTTTGGTGGAGTTGATGGGAAGTTACACAGAAAAAGAAAATATGAAGGGGGCCTAGACTTCAAATCTGAAAAAATTAGCTTCGATAATACTAAATCAGAATTAATTTTAGATAAAGATGTGAAAATACATAGAAATAATTATCGTTTATCAGCGGGTAGGGGTGAAGTTTTACTAGAAAACTTTAACAAAAAACTCAAGTATTACACGCTTTATGACGATGTGAAACTTATAGAACTTGTAAAACTGAATACAGGGGAGAAACAAACGAGAAGGGCCTATGCAGAAAAGCTTGAGGCTTTTCAGTCAAAAGGAGAAGTTGTTTTGACTGGAGCTCCAAGAGTTGAGCAAGGTAATGATGTGATTAAAGGTTATCAAATCATACTGAGAGAAAATGTGGAACTAGTGGAGATTGATGATTCACAAACAAGTTTTAGTTTGAAAAAGAAGAGGAAAAAATAGTGGAGCAGTTAGTAACAAGTTTAGAGGCAGAAAACCTTCAAAAAATGTACGGCGATAGAACTGTTGTTAAAAAGGTGAGTATTGAAGTTAGTCGTGGTGAGGTTGTAGGTTTGTTGGGCCCAAATGGCGCTGGAAAAACTACATCGTTTTACATGATGGTTGGACTTGTTAAAGCTGATAATGGAAGAATTCTTTTGAATGGTGAAGATGTGACAGAGCTTCCGTTACATGAACGAGCTAAAAGAGGAATTGGTTACCTTCCTCAAGAAGCTTCAGTCTTTAGGGAATTAACTGTTGAAGAAAATATTTTTGCAATACTAGAAATAAGAAGTCTTTTTAAAAATGAAAAAAAGAATCGTTTAGAAAGACTGATAAAAGATTTTGGTTTAAATCATATACGAAAATCAAAAGGTAGAGAGTTATCAGGTGGAGAGAGAAGAAGAGTGGAGATCGCAAGATGCTTAGCTCTTGATCCAAGCTTTGTTTTGTTAGATGAGCCTTTTGCAGGTGTTGATCCTCTTGCAGTGAGTGACATTCAAACAATCATAAATGATTTAAAAACCAGAAATATTGGAGTTTTAATTACTGATCATAGCGTTCGAGAAACATTAGGAATTGTTGATCGTGCCTATATCATGAGTGCAGGAGAGTTATTGGTTAGTGGCACACCTGATGAAATTGTAGAGTCAGAAATAGCTCGAAAGTTTTATCTTGGAGAAGAATTTAAACTCTAAGTAGATTGAAAGAAGAGACAACGGAGACAATATGGCACAAAAAATGTCCATGAATTTAAAGCAAACACAAAGTTTAATGATGACGCCTCAGCTTCAGCAGGCGATTAAACTTTTAACTCTAACTCACTTAGAGATGACAAGTGTTATTGCAAGCGAAATGGTCGAAAACCCTATGCTAGAGGAGACCGGCGGTGAATCTACGCGACAAGAAGTTGAAAAAGAGCGTGGTGCTAATAAAGAAGCAACTGCTGAAAACTTTAGTGGGCCTGAGCTTATTGAAAAGTCTAAAGATAATTTTGATTGGGATAAGTATATTGATAACTATAATTCCACTTCATCTACGCCATATATGAAAGAGTCTTTTTCAAAAGATGATGCCCCTAATTACGAGAATATGGTTAGTCGTGGGAATACTCTACATGAGCATCTAGAGTGGCAGCTTAGGATGGAGAGTTTAACAGACGACGAGTGGGAATTTGCTGATTCGATTATTTATAATATTAATGACGATGGATACCTTGATGAAAATTTAGAGGAACTTCTTTATAATACAAAACTTGATCGAGAAGATGCTCTAGAAATTTTAAAAATGATTCAACATCTTGACCCTGTAGGATGTGCAACATCTGGTCTGCATGAATGTCTACTTGTCCAAGCTGGAGCATTAGAGGAAAAGCATCCACTTGTAGATCTTTTGATTAAGAATCATTTAGATGATTTGATAAAAAAAGATTATAAAAAAATAGAATCAGACCTTGGGGTCTCGAGCGAAAAAATTAAAGATGCGGAATTAATTCTTCACTCATTAAATCCAAAGCCTGGAAGACTGATTAATCCTGATGAAATTCAATATGTTGTACCTGATATTTATGTAAAAAAAGTAGGGGACGAATTTGTTGTTAAGCTTAATGATGAAGGAGTTCCTAAGTTAAAGATTTCAAATTTGTATAAGAAGCTTTTATCGGCGAGTAATACAAAAGAAGAGACAAGTGATTATATACAAGAAAAACTTCGATCTGCGATGTGGTTGATTAAGTCTATTGATAATCGACAACGTACAATTGAAAAAGTGGCCAATGCGATTTTGAAATATCAGCCAGAGTTTTTCAAAAAAGGCGCTGCACATTTAAAGCCAATGATTTTAAAGGATATTGCTAACGAAATAGGAATGCATGAATCAACGGTTTCAAGAGTTACAACTAATAAGTTTATGCACACTTCTCTTGGCACTTTTGAGCTTAAATTTTTCTTCAATACTGGAATTGGAGGGAAAAATGGCGGTGTCGATATTGCCAGTGAAAGTTTAAAACTAAAAATCAAAGAGTTAGTCGACAATGAAGACCCGCGTAAACCACTTTCTGATCAGAAAATCTCGGATATTTTAAAAAAGTCTGATATACTAGTGGCACGGAGGACTGTTGCAAAGTACCGTGAAATGCTCAATATATTACCATCGTCGAAGAGAAAGCAAGCAAGTTAGAATGTGAATAAATTTACACAATTTCTTCTTAAGAAATTGAAGAGATATAGCCGTTAAGTAAATATAGTATTTGCTATAACACAAAACAAAGGATTCTAAATGCAAATTAAAACTTCTTTTAAGCACCTTGAACACACAGAAGCACTTGATCAAAAGATTCAAGAAAAGTCAGAAAAACTTAAAAAGTATTTTGATGGGAACTTTGAAATCCAGTGGACGTGTTATGTTCAGGAAAATGTGCATCATGCAGATATTAAGTTAATCGGACCTAGTTTTGAGTATCATGCAAAGTCTCATGCAGATCAGCTTTATAAATGTTTCGACCTTGCTATTAACAAAATCGAAAAACAAATTTGGAAGAAAAAGGATAAGTGGAAGCAGCATATTTCTCATAAACATGCTCCGTCTGTAAAAGATAAGCAAATTAGAGAGTCTGAAAAAGATGAAGAATTTTGGGAAGATAAAAGAGAGTTTGCATCTTAAAAAACGAATATAAATTAAAAGTTATTATGGGCCCTCGAATGAGGGCCTTTTTTATTAAACAAAATTGCATAAATGTTAGGATTAGGTTAAGATAAGAAATTAACTTTTCCATGGAGGGGAATATGAATCTAACTTTATCTGTAAAAATACTATCCTTGTTGATGTTAACTCTAATATTTTTAACTACTTACTTTAAGTCTTTATAGTCTAGGAAAATTGACGCCTAGATTTTAGGCCCTCAATACTTATTTTTTACGAGGGCCTACAAAACCACTCAAGTATTTTCTTGATTGACCGATAATATGAATATGAAAAATTTAATTTTATCGGCTTTATTTTTTTTATTCTTTTTTAATAATGTTTCTTTTGCTAATTCTTGTAAAGAATCGCTCGTTTCTCAATTAAAAAATCTATTAAAGACAGACCATAAGTTAGTTTTAGATCACCAATTGAAGTTAACAGTTGCTAAACTTGCATATGAAACTAAATCAGAAAAAAGCAGTACCCTAGAACAATACTTTAAAAAACGAGAACAAGAACTCGCTTCAATAGATCAGAGTAAGATTGATGAGTTAGTAAAACTCTATAATCGATTTGGGAAAAAAAATGATCTTATAAAAGCGAGAGAAAAATTAAAAAATGCTAGCTACTGGAATAAAAATTTACGCCTATATAATGATGATATTTCAGCAGGAGTTTTACTATTATCTGAACTCGAAACAAAATCAAAGATGACAGAAACTGATGTTGCGATTGTTTGGATGAGTCATAAACTTAGTGAGGCAATGGCACAAAAGTATGGAAAAAATTCAGCAAAACATAATTTAACAAATGTTTCAACGAGAGTGGCCTTCATGCTTGATAAGATTAAAGATGGAAAGAACTTATCTTTAGAACAAATCAAGAAGCAAATAGAATCAAAAGAAAATTTACTTGAAGATGCTATGGAGAATCTTAAAAAAGATTTTTTTGCGTTAGTTCCAGATGAATGTACAAAACAAGAACTTCAACATTATTGTAAAGATCAAAACTTTCAAAATTTATACACAGAGGTTCTCTCCAGAGTTGAAGAAATAATCTTAAATGATGAGATCGTTGTTCCTGCTCTCGAAGCTCAATTGGCAGAAGATATTGCAGCTGTTAATGATGAGCAAGTACCAAACCAAAACATTGAAGAAAAAAATGATGAATCATTAGTTCCTGACAGTGTAGATGAGAATATTGTAGCGACACCAGAGGAAGAGCAATTACCATGGGGAGAAGATATCTCTGTTTCGATACTTGAAGATGCTCCTTTGAGTGAAGTCTTGGCAGTAGAAGCTCAGATAAATGAAATGAAAAGTGAAGAGTTAAAAATTAGAACTTATGAGGAAGAGTTTCATGATCGAACTTACGCAATTATAGATAAGTCTGATAGTAGTCTTAAAGTTTATAACAGAAATGGTAATGTGGTAGAAACGGTAGAGTTAGAACTTGAGAATATTGAGCAAGGAGATCATTTATCAGACCAAACTTTAGGTGCTGGACGATACGCAGTTCGTGAAGAAACAGGAAATCGTTTAGTACTACGAGCAGAAAATGGCCTGGCCCAAACTTATAAAGTGAAAACTCCAAATGGGGCGCAAAAAGCCGCCTATTATTTAAATGACCTAAACCTAGGTACGTTAAATACATATGTCCCTCCACAAAGTGATGATATTGAATTTGTTGCGAGAGATAGAGAGTTAAAGCTTGCTGATATGTCCACAGCATCTCGTGAACAATCACTAAATATTACACCGAGAGATAAAACAGTATCACCTATTAGTATCGATTATCGCTATGAAGATATTTTATCGGCGATAAGAAAAGCTGAGCCTGATAAGAGTGAATATGTTGTTGATATATTGGCCAAAAGATCAATAAGTAGAGTCGGAGAATTTGCAAAAGCAATAGAAGATGAGAAAGAAACATTGATGTCATTATATGATTTAGACGATGATGAATATGATCAATTAGCATTAATGGCGATGGGAATTCTTGCTGAAGAGTCAACTTTCGGTGAAGGGCAAAGATATAAAATAAAAGAATTACCAGTGATAGGTCAGATGGCAATTAGCGTTTTAAAAAGTTTTAATAATGACACAAGCTCTAATAGTAGAGGATTAACTCAGATAAAGAAACTACCTCAGAAAGTATCAGATCATTACGATATGAATGTTAGAGTAAGAGGTCAGACTTCAAGAAATGGGAGAACACGTCCTAATCTTGATTTACTGAAGCAACCTAAATACGCAGCCGTTTCAACAATGGGGTTTCTGGCAGAAGCATTGGATCAAGTGAAGTCTCAAAGGAATAAAAATCCAAACATCACTTTAGAAAATCAAATTCAATTTGTACCGATAGTTTTTAATACAGGAAAGATAACGGCAACAACAACGTTAGACCAGTCCTATGCAAAGTCTGTTAAAGATTATTCTCATTTTTTTGACCTACATAGATTATCAACTAGAGAACAAATCTTTGCCAATAATACGATAATCAGGAATTAGAAAAAATACTCACATTGCATTTCTTCAATACTTGTACACTGGTCATCATTTTCCTGAGTCATTTGGCAATAAAGATCAATAGTATGTCTTGTAATTTCTAGAGAGTTAGTGACTGAAATCCAGCTCATTAAATTATGCGAAGTTTTAGGTGATGTTTTTAATAGAAGATCAGTTTCTTCGTTTGAAATTTGATAGACTTTCTTTTTGTCGAAGCCTGTTTGATATTCATTTTTTGTCACAAATGCCACTTCGTGACTCCAATCAAGATCAGGGATTTGTGGAAAACTATTACCTTTGAGTAAATACATTGTTTCTGCTTTTGATTCACAAACTAACCATGGAGAGTGCATTTCCTGTGCTGAACTAGCGTTAGCAATAAGCAGTGAAATAAGTGATATAAAAGTAAGTTTTTTATTAATTTTCATAAGGAATCATTTCATTATATCATAAAGCATTT
>CATLVU010000128.1 GCA_950061135.1 uncultured Oligoflexia bacterium | reverse complement strand
TCAGCTTGATATGTTTATTTATTATCACAACCACTATTATTTAAAGAGGCTAACACCAATCTAGTCAGGCAGTTTGTTATTGATTAATTGCTTCACTTCTATATCTATAAGTGACATCACCTAACAAAAGCTGATCCCCCATTATTATAGACAAGATCGCAGCCCAAGAACCTATCTTTCCAAAAGGTTCTCGACACATTATGTCAAAAATTGCCAAGTTTATTGCTAGTCCCTTTAGATCCCAAATAATATTTCTAGCTCTAAAAAAAGCGAACCGATCATTACCTCTATTACCAGTTTGAAATAGTGCCCAGTCGCCCATATTTTCTAAATACAACCTCTCGGCTATAAGCTCCATCATCATTTCTCGAGCCTCTTCACTCTCTAAGTCCTCTCTTGTAATTCGAACATCATCATCTAGCGAAGAGTATGCTGATAGGTTAAAATACTTATCAAGTGTATTTTTGGTATTTTGTTTTTTACTTTGTTCATCAAGATAGGCCAAGAGCTCTTTCACTTTCTTTTCAAACTCTGGATCATTTTTTAATTTTTCAAACTCTGCTTCTATTTTTGAAGGAGGTAATTCCCCTTTATAAAGCTGTTGAAAATATCTAATTAAACTTTTATCACCAAAGAGTTCATCATAAGAAACAGCTTCTATATAACTTAAAACTCCAAACTTTATATATCCCTCTATATATTTTTTAAGAAAAGTCGTACTTGTATTTGTAAAAAGCTTATTTCCAACATACGTGAACAAAATACTCATCAACATTTCATGACCAATTTTCTCCCAAAAATACGGATCTGTTTTCATTCGTTCTTGATTGTTTTTTACATATAAAACAGGAGCTACCCCAAGCGCCAAGAAAAATTTAAATCGAGAAAACTTCTTTTTCGCTCCAGCGAGTCTTTGACTAGATCCACTATTACAGCCGTTTAAAAGTTTTTGATAAATCTTTTTTTCATGCCTTGCTTGTGAGACTGCTCTTTTTCTTAAAGCCTCCGGTAATTCCGATTCATTTATTTTTCTCTTAAGTCTTAGTTTCTCGGCGATACGGACAAAAAAACCATTGGCTTCTTTTTCAGCTAATTTATCAATTTCGGCATTAACTCCATTATCTTGGTGTAATTTATATGTTCTTTGTAGTTCACTCACTCGTCTTTTTTCGAAGTCTTTTAATCTTGATTGTTGACTTAAGAAGTGTTTGTCAGGCGATTTATAAGTATCAATAGGACTAAGACCATGACGATAATTAAAATCATAAATATTTTCTATTCGCTGGAGACCTTTTTTTACAGTTCTTGGTTTAGCATTATCTAAAAACTCCAAATATGCTTTGAATTGCTCAAGTGATCGCATGTCTTGCCTAAAGGACATGCCGCTTTCAAACGCAAGTTCAATTTCATCAACATTTCTATTCGATTGCAGTAATGCTGTTCTATATTCTTTGCGATAAAAGTCAGACAAATCTAAATTCGCCATTGTTTTATTTAGAAAGTTTAATTTTTCTGGGTCAAAAAATAATTGCGCCGTTAATTCATGTCTTGACTGAGAATAATAAAAACTCATATGGTTGTATTTTCTCTTTAAAAATAGCTTAGTAACATCGCCTTTGCGGACCAGGTTTTCAACCCTTAACCGAGATGCTAATGATGCAACATTTTGCGCATAGATTTTATCTTTATGTATTAATTTAGTTAGGTCTTCTAGGAGATTAATACGACCTTCTAATTCCAGTTGTCTAAACTGTGGTAAAAAAAGATTTGCATTGAAACGTTCGTCCCAAAGGTTGACCATGGGGTTTTTATTTAAATCTTTTGGAAGTTCCCCTTTTAGGTAGCGAACAAAATTCACTTCACATTCATGAATTGCCCAAATGTTCATACTGCAAAAAATTAATAAGGCTGCAAAGACTGCTTGAATAAAACCCATAATAAATCCCCTAATTAGATTACTTATCGGTTTAGAAAAACTCAGCTTAAGTGAAATTACTTAGTAAATAATTGATTTTTATAGGAAAACTTTAGATTAGGTTTAATCTCTAAAAACTCTTTTATACCTTCGTTTCGAAGCTTACAAGCGGGACATTCTTGACAACCTTGCTTGGGTATCCCTTCGTAGCAAGTGATCGTTTCTTCAAGTAAAAACTCTAACACTTTGAGATCGTAGCCCAACTGCATTGTCTGGGCCTTTGTCATGTAAACTAGAGGAGTAACAATTTCAAAATCAGGATTATCAAAATCAATTCTCAAGGCTTTTTGCACAATATCCATATAGCTTCTTGAACAATCTCTGTAACCAGAGTTCGCTTCTTCAACCTCTATCACCCCAACATATACTTTTTCTATTCCAAGAGATTCGGCATGGATCGAAGCAATTCTTACCATTAGGCCATTACGCCCAGACACTAAGGTGTTGGGAGTTTTATCATGTTTAATTTTGGTTGTGGTATCAAGTAATGCACTTTTTGTGATTTTATTTAGGCAGTCTATATTTATAATCTGATGTTCAACACCCCATTGAGCACAAATTTTCTTTGCTCTATCAATTTCATTTTGGTGCCTTTGTCCATAAGTAAAGCTCAAGCTTAAAACATTTTCTGCACCGTACTCTTTAATCGCCAAAGCGAGGCATAAGCTTGAATCCATTCCGCCTGAATGTATAACTAGTGCTCTATCATTCATTCTCAAGCCAACTTTTTAACACTGCTCCACCTTCCCACTCAAAAGCTGTTTTTATTATAAAATTTAAATCATTGTATTGTGGTTTCCAATTAGTGTTTAAGCGAATTTTTTCGGCATTGGAAACAAGTATTGGAGGGTCTCCTGCTCTTCTTCCAGCTTCTTCGACTATAAAGTCTTTTTTTGTAACTTGCTTTACAGCAGTAACAACTTCTTTAACTGAAAAGCCTTCGCCGTAGCCGCAATTGAAAACTTGTGATTCTTTCTTTTCAAACAAAAACTCTAACGCTGATAAATGTGCTGCTGCCAAGTCTGAAACATGAATATAGTCCCTGATACAAGTTCCATCCTCAGTTGGATAATCAGTTCCAAAAATATAGGTTTTTTCACGTTTACCTACTGCGGCTTCACAGTTTACTTTTATTAAATGAGTTGCCCCTAGAAAAGCTTGTCCTATTTTGCCATCAGGGTCCGCCCCCGAAACATTAAAATATCTCAACGCCACATAATTAAAATTATCTACTGCCTCACTCGTATCCTTAAGCATTAACTCCGTCATTAACTTAGATTGCCCATAAGGATTAATCGGGCGAAGATCTAAATCTTCTTTTGCCTCGCCTTGCTCTAGAACTCCGTAGACGGCTGCTGTTGAGGAGAAAATGAAGTTTTTCACATTATTTTTCACACATATATTTATTAGATTTAAAGAGTTTTCCGTATTGTTTTTATAATACTTAATAGGATTTTCCACACTTTCAGGAACAACAATAGAGCCTGCAAAGTGCATAACTGCATCTATATTAAAATTTTTGATCGTATCATCTAGTAATTTATGATTACTTAGGTCTCCTTCAATAAATTCTCCATAAAGTACGGCATTTCTAAATCCCGTAGAGAGGTTATCGTAAGTAACAACATTATAACCTTGCTCGCCCAATAACTTAACAACATGGGAACCGATATATCCTGCACCGCCAGTTACAAGAACGTTTTTCATTTAAACACCTTTTTTAAATCAACTCGCCCATGGCCTAATTTTCCACGCACCCAAAACCAGTTTCGATCATCAATATTTTTAGCATTTTCATATAATTTATTTTTGACTTCGTCTGCAGATAATTCGGGAAATGCACTCCAAATTAAGCCTAGTGAAGCAGCAACAATCGGTGCCGACATTGAAGTTCCCATAGAGATGCCATAACGATCAGTTGCATCTGAGTAAGTTGAATGAACCGTGGCATATACAGGGTCTCCTGGTGCACAAATATCAATTCCTTTTCCGTAATTGCTAAAAGAACTTTTTTTGTCTTGATTATCAGCGTCTTTCGACTTCACGGAACACACTAAAATGAGTTCGTCGATCTCTCCTCTTGGTGGATCTTTCTTACCTGCGTTGCCAGCACTATTAACAATTAAAATACCTTTAGAAGTTAAATCTTTAACTAACTCTCTGTAAGCTTCGTCTTCAACTAAGGCGTCAATTCCATAACTTGTGGAGATGATTTTAGCCCCCATTTCGTAAGCATAATTATAAGTTTCAATGATTAAAGCCGTTGTCCATCCTGTAGAATTCTCAGAACTAAACCATCGAAGAGGCATAACTTTAAGATTTGGTGCAACTCCTATAACACCAATATTATTTTTTTGAGCAGCAATTGTTCCACTGATATGAGTACCATGTGTTATTTCTTTTCTCGCAACAACATTATTATCACCATCTATAAAATCCCAACCATAAACATCATCAATATATCCATTTTGATCATCATCAATTCCATTATCTGGTATTTCATTTATATTTTTCCACCAAGAATCTTTTAGGTCTTCATGTTGTAGCTCAAATTCATTGTCGGTAACTGCAATGATTAACTCATCATTTCCATAAGTAGTTTTCCATGCAACTTCTGAACCTATCATTTTATGATGAAATTGTTTTTCAAAAAGAGGGTCCATAATTTCAGACTCCATAGGGTTACCGAGATAGCGATAATTAGGATAAACAGCGATAATTGTTTTAAAGGAATTCAACTTATCTGCTTTAACTAGGTAAAAGTTTTGGCCTAGTGTCTTCTCAATTTTATTTTTATCAGAAATTTCACCTCTAACTAGATACTCTCCGTTAATTTTTTGCTGAACAACCTCTCCTTTTAAAAGTGGTAAGGCGTGCGCATTAAAAATACTTACTAAAAAAATTACAATTAACTTCATAAGACTCCTCGATTAATCCTTATTTTTTCATTAGAATAAGATGATGTCTAAAAAAACTTTTGTTCTCATTGACAACGATACTTTGATTCACAAGATGTGGGAAATGGCCGCAAAAAAGGCTCAAGTAAAACTTTTCGCTTTTAAGTCAATCGAAGACTTTATTATTAATTCTAAGCAGCTAAGTACTGATACACCTATTTATATTGACTCAGACTTAGATGATGGAGTTCGAGGAGAAGTTGATTCTGAAAAAATATTTAAGCTTGGTTTCAGAAAGATTTATCTAGCAACAGGACAAGTAGAGCTTGATATAACTCCTTACCCTTGGATTAGTAAGCTTGTAAGTAAACGACCCAGTTTTTAGCAATCGTCGCAGGCGATGAGACTGATGTGCAACGACGTAGATTGTTATTTTTTTAAACACTTAGGAATTAAGAAAAATGATAAGATACTAGGCGCACGAAGCGAAGAGCCGAGTCGATCGTCTAGATCGTCGCAGGCGATGAGACTGATGTGCAACGACGTAGATTGTTATTTTTCTTAATTACTACGCTCTACTCGCTTTCCAACAGCATAATACTCAAACCCATCCGCAACAACCTTTTGCGTATTATAAAGATTTCTTCCATCAAAAATTACCGATTGCTTTAGTCTTGATTTTATTTCGGAAAAATCAGGCGCTCTAAATTCTTTCCACTCTGTCAAAACGACTAGAGCATCACAATCATTTAAAACATCATATTTATTATCAACTCTTTTAGCATTAAAGCCTTTTTGAGCGGCCATGTTTTCAAAATTACTTGAAGCTACAGGGTCAAAGAATTTCACTGAAGCTCCAGCATTTGTTAATGCTTCAACCATGTATTGTGCGGGAGTTTCACGAATATCGTCGGTGTTTGCTTTAAAAGCAACACCCCAAACTGCAAAAGTTTTATTTTTTAAATCAGTGAAATGATTTTTCATTTTGTGGAACATATAAGTTTTTTGTTCTTTGTTAACTTCTTCTGTTGCAGTTACTATTTTGAAATCTAAGTCGTGTTGTTTCGCAGTGTAAATAAGGGCCTTAACATCTTTTGGAAAACATGAACCACCATAACCAGGTCCTGGATATAAAAACTGAGTTCCAATTCTTGAGTCTGTAGAAATTCCATGTCTAACTTCTTCAACGTCCGCACCTGTCAGATCACAAAGCCTCGCAATTTCATTCATAAAAGAAATCTTTGTTGCAAGAAAGCAATTCGCTGCATACTTTGTTACTTCTGCTGAAAGGTTACTCATTCGAACTGTTCTTTTTATCTGTCTATTAAAAGGCTCATATAGATCATCCATTACTTTGAAGGCATCGTCATTGCCTGTTCCAATGATGACACGTTCAGGCTTCATGAAATCAACAACAGCACTACCTTCCTTAAGAAATTCAGGATTGTTTACAATATGATATTGCTTCTGTGTTCGCTCTTTTAAGTAATTATCAACGGCAACACAAGTTCCTACTGGAACTGTTGATTTTAAAACTATAATTAGTCCATCTTTCATAACCGTGATCAATGAGTCCAAGGCACTATATAAGTATTTTAAATCGGCATTTCCATCATCTCCTGATGGTGTTCCAACTGCCATAAAAACAGCGACTGAATCAGATATAGAACTATAGTCTGTTGCGAACTGAATGCGCTTATCTTCAATATTTCTTTTAAGCATTATAATAGGTGGAATTACTCTTAAATTTAATTATATTTTTTTGATTTACAATAGATTACAATTAAAAAATATAGTTTTCAACTACCTCGAAGCAAGTCCACGAGGTATTCAAATTACTTTTCTTTTAAATCCTTCACTTGTTGTTCTATTTCTTCTGGAGTTCCTTCAATAATTTTTTCTTCAGTAACAATTTTACCATTTACTGTTTTAGTGGTAGTTATTACCGCTTTTGCTGGTTCTAAATCCGCACAGTTGCCTTGATGAAAAACCTGAGATCCATCAGCTGTTAAATAAATTAATTTTGCATCAACAGGTTTTTGAGCTGTGCAATAGAAACTTAATTGTTTA
>CATLVU010000127.1 GCA_950061135.1 uncultured Oligoflexia bacterium | reverse complement strand
ATTATCGGTTGAGAGTTCTATATGTCTGTCAGTAGGGCTTGAGTGCGGTGCGCTCCACCATTAAGGGAGAAGAATCGTTCTTTGTTTCTTTGTAAAAAATGGCGGGAGCGAAGGGACTCGAACCCTCGGCCTTCTGCGTGACAGGCAGACGTTATAACCAACTTAACTACGCCCCCATTTTTCGATAGGTTAGACTATAAAAACTTAGAGCTTTTTCGTCAATATTTTTTTTCGACTTTTCTTATGAAAGTGTAATCAATATGCTAAAATGCTTAGAGGAGAGCAGATATGGCCTTTTTTATAGCTTTTTGGGATTTTCTAGTATTATCAGCACCATACTTATTATTTGGTCTGATTATATCTGGAATAATTAATCAGGTTCTGAGTGTCGGCCTAGTGCAAAGATGGCTTGGACGAGACTCAGTTTCATCTATAGTTAAGTCTTCGCTAGCAGGTGTTCCATTACCGCTTTGTTCTTGTTCAGTAATTCCAACTGCTGTCACTTTGCGAAAGAACGGGGTTGGCAATGGGGCGACTTCATCTTTTTTAATATCAACTCCCGAGTCAGGAGTTGATTCTATTATGCTTACATATGGGTTGATGGGGCTACCAATGGCCATCTTGAGACCGATTGCGGCTTTTATATCTGGTTTTATAGCAGGTGTTTTAAATTTGGCGTTTAATGATTTTGAATTAAAAGATTTAGAAGAAGAAAAAAAATGTTGTCATGGTGGGAGTAAGTCTAAGCAGTCGAGAATTAAAGAGATTTTCTCATTTGGTTTTGGTAAATTACTAGATGATATTGCTGGCTGGTTATTGATTGGTATTGTGATTGGGGCAGCATTAAATGTCTTTTTACCAGATGATATTTTTTCTAATCTTGGAATGCTATCAAATCGTTTAATTATTTTATTGATCGGTATACCGATGTATATTTGCGCTTCTGCCTCTACGCCAATAGCACTTTCATTGATGTTGAAAGGGTTGTCCCCAGGATGTGCAATTTTATTTTTATTGATAGGGCCTGCGACTAATATTTCTAATATTGCAGTTCTTCAAAAATATATTGGTATAAAGGGGATAGTTTTAAATTTAATTGCAATATCAGTTGTAGGGCTAGCATTCTCTTTCTTAATTGATATGACGATGCCAGATCTTTTTACTTCGGCATTAAAACCTATCAAAGAAGGGCATGACCATGCTCATTTTTCATGGTGGGAAAATGTCATGGCCGTATTAATGTTAGGCTTACTTTTAAAGGGAATTTATCAAGAAAATTTAAAGCCATTGTTAAAGTCTAGGTAAGTTTGACCATATAAAAACCTGATCTGATATCATGTATAATCAAATAGATGCATCGATTATTTTTTATAATTCTCTTTTCTGTGATAGGGCAGAACTTAAGTGCGCTGGAGCCTAGTAAGCAACAGGCCATGTATAATTATACTGAAACTTCAGATGATTATATCTTAAAATCAACTTTACTCGGTTATGAATCAAATAGAAGAAACTTAGACTGGCCATATAAAGATGCTTCAGCCGAGGCAATTGATTTTGGATTTAATTTTCAGCAACAAAATTTGGAACTTCCAGCAAATAATTTACAAGGTAATCGCTTAGCTTTTTTTACAGCTAAAAAGTTTTCTCCTTTTAAATATTTAAAAATCGAGGGTGCTCATCATAATGTAAATTCTAAAAATAATATTGAAGAATCGAGAACTTCATTTTTGGTTGATTTTAAATTTAAAAGTTTTAAATACGGAGATTTTAATTTTTTATATAGCGATGATTATCTTTATCAGCAAATGGTTTTGCCAGATGGTGCTGATAAATACTTAGTCGGAAGAGAGTTTAGTGTAAGTCATTTATTTACAGGGATGGAGAAATTTCGTTTTAGAACGACACTAAAAAATACAAACTATAGTGATCATAATAAATCTAGTTATTTTGATACAGAGGCCAAGTATCATTTAGGCCAGAAGTATCAGTGGATATGGTTGGGCTTTGGTTTTAATTATTTGGAGTTCTCAGATGAAGTAATAGGCTATTGGACTCCTGAAAAATTCTTATCCTATGGGCTGCGATTTGAACTCTCTAGCCATACTTATCATAACTTTTCTGTGGGGACTGGTGGTAGCTTAAATATCAATCAAGAAAACGACCAGGAAAAGGGCGAGGGCCATTATATTAATAGCTATTTACAGTATGGAGATCGTAATGATTGGCATCTGAGACTTGAATACGAAAGTATTAAAAGCTCTCAGGAAAACCAAGAGTGGAAATCGGATAGATATTCTTTAAATATAACGGGATATTTATAGTGATAACCAGCTTAAGATACTGTTTTTAAAGGGATAATGGTTATTAACTTATGAAAAATGATTTAACGTGTTAAAATATTCTTAATATTTCAAATGGGGATAGTATGAGTGCAAATGTTCAAGAGATAATTAGCGAAGAGCAAGAGACTACTAGAAAACTAAAAGTGCTTGTTCTTGATGATGATCCAGCAATATTGAAATTTCTAGCTGCGATACTAGAAAAAAAGTTTGAAGTAATAAGCCTTGAAGTTGCGTCAGAGATTTTTCAGGTAACAGATAAAGAAAATCCGGACTTAATTTTACTTGATCTAACTATGCCTAATATTGATGGTTTTGAAATATTAAACCTTGCAAAAAATCACGCTGTTACTGCATCTGTTCCTATTATTTGTATGAGCTCAGACAATTCGAGAGAAACAAGAGAGAGAGTACGAAATGCAGGAGCTTTTGGTTTTATAAAAAAACCATTCAAGCCGGAATCTTTGCTTGGCGACTTAGAAGCTTTGATTGAAACATTGAATGAAACTTTTGAGTCAAAAAATAAAATGCATACTTTTACGATTAACCATAATGATCAAGATAAGTATCAAATGATTCATCAGATTATTAAAAATGAAACAGAAGAGGGAAGAAAAGTTATATTCTTGAGTTGGGATAGAGGTGAAGATTTTTTAACAGAAAAAGAATTAGAATTAGTAGAGTCAAATCAATTAATTTTTTTACAAATAAAACCATCTTTAATAGTGAAGTTTCCTTATATCCAAGATGTGTCTCCTGTTTTTCAAGAAATTTTTGATTATACAAAAGATGAAGACTCATACCATCTGGTGTTTGATGAGCTGAGAAATATTTTAAATGTCTATGATCAAGATAGAGCGTTAGCAAAAACCTATGCTCTTTCTGGTTTTATTAATAGTTCGTTTAAAAGGTCTAGTATTTTTAATACTAGGCCTAGTAAATATAGAAATGCATTATTACTGGAAAAAATGGCCAGAATATTTACTGGTAAAGGAAGATAGTATTGAAGGGGATAAAAGTATCGGCCATTGTATTTATGATACTATGTCTTGGAGCAATGTCTCTTACTTTTTTCTTTAATATCGATAAACGATGGGAATTAGAGGGTTGGGGGATAACTGCTGCAAACCTAATGCTTTTATATCTTCTATTTATTTTTCTACGAACTTTTATAATCGTCCTTTTATCTTTTCTGGAATATTTATTTTTTAAAAAAGTTGAAAGTCCAAGTTATCATCCATTAGTTACTATCTTAGTACCAAGTTTTAATGAGCAAGAAGTAATAGCCAATGCGATATCTTCGTTGAAAAAAATTCAATATCCTAACATGGAAATTCTTGTTATCGATGATGGTTCTTTTGATATGACTACGAGTATTGCTAAGGAGTTTGAAGATAAAGATCAGCTACGGGTGATTTACAAAGAAAATGAAGGTAAAGCAGAAGCTTTAAATAGAGGGATTAACGAAGCCTTAGGTGAATATGTTTTATGTATGGATGCTGATAGTATCTTAAAAGAAGATGTTTTACTTAGAGCAATGGCCTATTTTGAAAAGTCTCCCGACTTATCAGCTGTTGCAGGCAGAGTAGAAATCGGTAATTCTCATAATCTTTTATTAAAGTTTCAGCAATTAGAATATGTAACGGGATTGAACTTATTTAAAAGAGCACAGTCGTTACTAGGTGCTGTTACCATTGTTCCTGGACCGATTGGAGTATTTAGAAAATCATCCTTGAAAGAAATAGGGCTTTATGATGCTGATACTTTCGCTGAAGATACAGATTTAACTCTGAGACTATTAACTGAAGGACATAGGATAAAATATTGTCCTGAGATGGTTGCTGTAACAGAAGGACCCGATAATTTTCAGCAGTTATTAACCCAGCGTTATAGATGGTCACGAGGAATGTTACAAGCAATATTGAAAAACGCAAAATGGCTTAATCCGTTTAAAAATAATTGGAGAAACTTTGGAATTATTTCATATATGGTTTTAGAAACAGTTATCATTCCCACTGTGAATTTCAGTTTTGCATTATTAACATTACAATTTGCTCTAAGTTATGGAACTAATAATATACTCGGAGCTTATTTTATAGGGTTAACTCTGTTGGATTTAATTTTATCTCTTTTTTCTATGATTACGGAAAGGGAGCTTAAAGGTTACTTCTTACTCTCTTTGATTAATAGAGTTACGTATGGTTTTAGTTTAGAAATAATAAGATTTTTCTCTTTGATAGATGAACTATTTGGTATTCCAATGAAGTGGGGAACATTACAACGAAAAGGAATGGGAGCGCAGTAATGGATATACGGTTGTATTTTAATTTTTTCTTACTAGGGCTTTGTTTAACAACAGTTTTAATAACCCTCGTAACATATATTGTATTTAGATTAAGAAATACTATCGAGAATAGAAAGGGTGATGATTTACATAAACTAGAGGGACAATTCTTTAAAAGGTTTGCACCTCATTTGGCGAGAGAGAATGAAGAGAAACGAAATAGAGTAAATAAAAAGCTAGTACACCCAACAAGCTTTAAAGTTAAATTAATTACATTTTCCGTTGTCACTTTTATCTTTGTTATCACAGCATTGGTTGCGGAAGATTATTTAATCTATAGGTCAGAATTAAATAAAAGGGCACAGTCAGCACAAACAATGAGGGATTTGATCTCAGAGGGTATGCTTAAAACATATGAATACACACCTAGTAAAAAAATCAGTTTTAAAGAACACATTCCTACAAGAATATTTGATCAAATTGAAACATCTAGTCTAATTTTAAAAGAAGAACTTTTTATTCTTTTTTCTAATAAAGCGAATCAGGCAAATTCGAAACATATCGAATCATTAGAAAATTGGAGAAAGTTTTTTGAAAGGAATGGCATAAAATATAAAATAGTAACAAGGCTTTATAATGCTCCTGTAAATGCAATTTGGATTTTACCTTCTTATTCAAAGGTTTTAATGAAAGAGAAAAAAACTTTTGAAAAAAGAGTGAAGGAGCAACGTCCAACAGTTGTTACAGGACTATTTGGAACTTTTGATCTAGAGTCTAAAACTACCAATTATGAATGGTTTGAAAAAATCTTTGGATTAAAACTTGTTAAACAGAAGCCTGTTATTAGGCCCTCACAGTTTAAGTCTAAAGGAGCGCCTTTGTGGGATATTTCTCCGGGGCTGGTTTTAAATTGGAATCCGTCAGCATCTGAAATGACATTCTTTGATGACATCTCATCAAGTCTTGCCTTTGAAATAGACTTTCAAGGAAACTTTGTGACCAAGCAAGATCTTAAATCCACGAGGTTTAAGTTTATTGATGAAGGAAAAAAAACAATTTGGCTTAATCATGACCCTTTTAAATTATTAGAGGACTCTAGAGATGGAACATATTCAGAATTAATAATGTTAAGTTCTTTACAATGGATAAGTGAAAAAAGACGGACTAGAGTTGCGCTCTGGCCAAAGAATTTTGAGTTTGCGAGTGTAATCGCTATAGATGCGGAAGACAAGTTTTCAAATGTTAAAAAGATGATAGAGGATATGAAAGATTATAATATACCAGCTACCGTTTTTGTCGTTTCTGACTTGTATAAAGAAAAGCCTGAGTCATTAGAGATACTAGATTCTTCTGATGATTTGGGGTCACACACTGACAACCACAGAGTTTTAACTGAGGTTGGAATGTTAGAGAACTTTAAAAGACTTGAAAATTCCCGATTAGATATTGAGCAAATTCATCATAAAAAAGTTACAGGCTTTCGACCTCCGCAAGAAAAAATTGATGAAGATAGCTTGAGTGTTATTTTTCAAAATAAATTTAAGTATATATTTGGAGATCAAAAATTTGGTCAATACTATCCTGTCTTTTTAGCAGATGGTGAATTAATTTATTATCCAAGAGTTGTAACAGATGATTTTCAAATTTCTCGAAATAGTATTTTAGTGTCTTCGGATGATATTGTGGACTATATGTTACAAGATGTTGAGATCGTGAGATCGTTTGGAGGAGGTTATTTTTTTAGTCAGCATACACATATATTCGGAGAGAAAGTAATTTTTAAAAAAGTTATGCCACTTTTTTATGAGAAATTAGAAGATTATAATGTGTGGAAAACTAATATGAAAGATATAAATAAGTGGGTTAAAGCGAGAGATCAAATTATTACGAGTACTATAAAAACAGGAAATGAAGAATACTTAGTTGTGCATAACAGAGGAAAGTTTACAGTCACAAATTTTAATATAGAAGTAGAAAAACAGAGAGGGAATAGAAAAATAGCAATGAGTACCACTTTGAATAATATTCTAAAAATTAAAATTGATAAATTATTAGCCGGTGAGAAGAAAAAGATTAAATTGAGAGAGTAGAAATGAAAATTAATGATAGCAAATTTAATATGTGGAGGGCCTGTGTCGTGGTGACGTGGGCAGATGGCAAAATTTCATCAGAAGAAAAAGAGTGGGTCCAACACAAAATAACAGAATTAAACTTCTCTGAAGAGCAAAAAGCTGTTCTTCAGGAGGAATTAAATTCACCATCGGACTTTCAAGAAATAGTCTCTAAAATTACAGATAAAAAAGATCGAGCATTTTTAGCTTATCAAATTCGCCTAATTTCTCATTTGGATAATGATTACTCGGTAGATGAGCGTGCTTTGTATGAATCCTGGCATAATATAGTGATGAAAGGAGTTGAGCTTGACTCCTTAGTGGATGAAATTGATTCTTACTATGAAACAAAAATAGAAGTTTATAATAACGAATTTGGAATTAAACATAA
>CATLVU010000126.1 GCA_950061135.1 uncultured Oligoflexia bacterium | reverse complement strand
ATGGCCTGTTTTCGCAATCTTAATGTAGTTTCTATATTCTTTGGTCACAAAAGCTCCTTATAATAGTTCTCATATTATTTTAGCTATTGTGTGGATATAATTTAAGTCGGTGGAAATTACCTACTAAGGAGAGTTACTATCTTATAAATTCAGTTGTTTATAGTTGTTATAGTGATTATTTTTGAACTGTGTACAGGTATTGTAAGCGTATTGTTCAGCATAATACATACATTGTGCTTGATACTCACAACCTGGATGGTTTGCTATATAATAAGCTTTTGCATTCATACATTGCATATAAGAATTAAGTGAAGATGCTCTTATGACCATTATGCCATTTATCTGCTCAGATCTGTTTTTATTTAAAGTCATATAGTAAACTTTATCGGCCTGATTGTGTACACACTCAGCAGTACCTAATTTAAAAGAATTACCATTACTTAAAATATGAATAGGAACAAAACAAGTTCCATTTGTAGTATCTGTTTGGCTCATTTTAAACTTAAATTGTCTTTGATCTAAACTGCTCTGGCATAAACCAATATAGCCTAAGGAGTTTACTGAATAGTTGTAGTTCATATTACAATTACTGAATCCCTGATCATCTGAACTTGAATCGTCAGTTATTTGATCAGAATTGTTTTCATCGTTAGAATCGGCACTAGTTGTGTCATCAGATACATTATTAGTATTTGTATCATCTGTACTCGTATTACTTGTTTCAGGTGTATTATTTATATATCTGGCCCTAGGTGGCGGATCACAGGCTTGCCACAGAAAACATAAGGTTAATAGTATGAATGTTTTTTTCATAAATACTCCAATCTTATATTATTATCGGATATTTAGAGAAAATTATTAAGGGTTTTATTTTTGCCGATATGTAATAAACTATTAATATTACAATATATGAAACATATAATTTTAGTCACTCTTTTAGTTTTTACCATAATATGCGGTCTTGCAGTGACTGTAATCGGATATCCATATTATCAGTATGATCAGTTTGTTAATAAAGAAAAATTCTCTTCGTGGTACTTTATAAGTGATTTTTCTAAAAAACTCTTGTCCCCTAGTCGTGAAATAGAATTAAAAGATGTTGAAATATCGAATGAAGAGCTTTGGAGAAATTTTCATTTAGACCGAATTATTGTTCCGCTACCTGTAAATAATCCTTTTTATTCTTATAGGCCAATTCTTAATTATGATAAAAAAAATAACAGTACTCAAGTTGGTCTGAGTTATATTGCTAGTTCTGGTGAAAAAATTTTAGATATTTATTTTTTAGAGACTACAAGGTTCAATTACAGATTTTATGATCAGAAACTTTTTGAATTACCAATTGTACAAAAAAATCTTCCCGCTTTAGACTTAGATAAAATATGGTCCGATCTATTTAGTAAAAGAATAGGGAAGTGGGATATTAGTTATCAAGATATGATCTATAATTTGTATCTTTTGAAATTAAGGTCTATTAATTTTCCTAAAGTGGCTAAGTCATTTGGTTATATTTCTAATTTGGATCTTGGCTTTTTAGAATTAGAGTCCGCTGATAAAGATTATAATAATGAGCTTTTTTTGATACACGAGGGTACAAAAATTAACTTAATACTAATAAAAAGCTCTCGATTAAATCTTGATGCTCAAATGATAAAAAGTTACTTATTACAAAATATTAAATATCGCGAATCTACACCTAGGCTTGCAGATATAATATATAAAGAGTTTCGTGCATTAGAATATGAGGAGCAAATTAGCAATATTGGTTTTACATATTTATTATCGGCATGGAGCCATGACAAAGACAGAGAAGAGTTTCTGAATGAAGCTATCCTGCGTTTAGAAAGAGGTAAGTATAATAAAGATATTTTGAGTGTGTTACTTCCTTATATGGAACATAGATATCAGAAGACCTATAGGTCGTCCCAGTTTGATGATGTTTTGCTATCGAATGAATTAAAACTTCAAATGCAAATAAAAGAGAGTGAATTCCAAGAAGAACAGAAACTTTTAGAAAAGAAGTTTGATATTCCTGAGAAAAAAGAGACTTTCGAGGATCGAATTCGTAAAGCAAAACAAAATAAAAGAAAAAAATCTGATTCTTTGTTTATAGACTAATTTGGTTCAAGCGCATAATCAATTGCATCAGTTGTGTATTCTTGTATTTTTCCTTCCACATTAAGGTCTGAGAATATAGAAATTGTATCTGGACTGGTTTTGATATCTTTTACTTTAATACCTGGTATAGGTATTCCTTGCAAGGATGCTTCAGCGTTATTGTTAATGATGTTTCCGATAGCAGCATTACCGACAAGCGGGTAAATAATTGTTGCAGTTTTGACTAAGCTCGAAATAAAGCCCATCGGTCCATTTGTATTAACAGGTCTTAGAAAAGCTTTAAAGTCTGGAGATAAACAAACTTTACCATCTTGGCATACACTTGGTGTTATATCCAAGCTGACACCAAGATCTTCGTTTAATAAGGCCTTACCTAAAAGTGAAGAGCCAAGCACACTTTTAGTACACACAAGTTTAGGAAAATGTATGACATGTTTTTGTTCTTCCCATTTTATATAAGGAGCTTTCTGAAACTCACAACTTGCTGTGGATGAAAATGCTTTGGTACTAGAGCATGTTCGAAGCTCATTAAAGTCAACGCATACATCAAAGTCTCCATTTTCAAATTTCTTTTTTAAAATTGCATTTAAAGATTCAACATTAATATGTGTTACTAAATCGTGTGGAGTCTCACTAATATTAAGATTACCAGGCCTTCCAATGCTTTCTTCACATAACTCGGGCATTGCTACTGCAACATCAAAACCATCGGAAAAATTATCAACAATATTAACTGAAGTCGCAAGATTTAAACTCTCGGACCTTGCTAGCCTATTATTTTCAATTTGATTTATGAGACTCTGGCTTCTCTCTAAAGTATTTTGTAGTAAGTTTAAAGTATCAGTATCTTTCGCTGCCATTCTTCTTCTAAAAGAAGGGCCTACTCTGAAGTTTTTTATTAGGTCTGAAGAAAAGTCGGGATACTTTTTATTGAGTTCTAGAATTTTATCTTTAATCTTAGTAATTTTATCTTTTAATTCTTTGAGGGTTTCAAGTGATTGATTGCTTAAGCTCTCAGAGCTAAAAGAACTCATAAGTGTTTCTAAATCTTCAAAATCTTTTTTATAATCATTCATCCCAAATAATTCTGCACTTTCATTTGAATCAATAGCATGTAGTTTCTCGCTTAGATCATCAAGTCTAGGTGAGATTGCTTTATATTGTTCACTGATTTTTGGGTCATCTACTAGGTCTTGTACAGTAATAAGAGGTTCTTCAATATCAAACTCTGCTCTATTAATCATGAACTCATTTAGCTTTATCGAATCCATCGAACTATTAGCTGTATCGACTAATATAGGTCCCACTTGTTCGCTAATGAGTTTTTCAATTTGTGATATAACATAAGGATGTCTTAGGGCTAAGTCGTTAATGATATCTTTTGTTGCTATAAATAACTTTGCCTGGTCTATACTTTGAAATCTTTTGTAGCGTTCATCATTAACCGTAACAGACAAAATTTCATCTAGTATTTCGACACTATGCTTTGGGTCCGTTGATATTCTTCTAGCAAACTCTTCTTTTGCCTTAGTATCTTTGACTTGTGACATTTGCTCTTTAAGCTTGTTATAATGGTCCTTTATCTGTTTATGTAAAAATGGGTCTAAACGCTCTTGCGCCTTAGATAAGTCAAAAGTTGAGTAGTTATTTAAAAATAATTTCTTTTTGTCTTCTGTGTAAAAAATATCTATTAGTTCTTGAGCTTTTTGAGGATCCCTTTCAAAATCATTTATGCGAGAGTTACTAATTTTTTCTAGTTTTGAGTAGAGAATTAGTTTTTCGCTATCTTTTTTTGATGCTAAGTGAGGATAGCTTTCATCTATAAGTTCAAGTTTTTGTTCATCATTTTCAATATTTCCTAAAGCTATATTTACACTGTCTGAAACACTAAGAACTTCGCCTGCCATTTGCTGAATGATAGGAACAGGTAGGTTTTGAGGATCAGAGGATTGAATAAAAGTTATTAAGCTGTCATCGGTATAATCTTTTTTTGTTGTTTTGAATTGTGAGGAATTATAATTAGCAGGAAATTGGTTAACTTGCTTTTCAAGTTTGGAATAATAGTTTAAAGCACCTAATTGGTTAATCTCATCTAGCTCATCTTCATTAAAGGCTATCGATAGTTTTAAAGAATTCTGCGGCAGACGTCCCATTACTTTATTGTTTTCTTCTCGCTGAATATTTTTCAAAGTGGCCCTTAGTAATTTGTTATCTTCTATTTGTTTAAGCTCAGGGTGAAGCTCGGTGAAGTAGTTTCTCACTGCTTCTATCTCTTCATTTGAAGCATCTTCAACATTAAATGCTCTTAAAAAATAGTTATGATAAGCGCTGTCCGATTCTCTTTTAGGAGGTCTTTGAACTTGAACAATTTTATCTATTTTCCCATTTGATGTTGTTATATTAAAACAAAGTTCAGGCGGAGAGCTTATAACATCATCATCATTGATTGAAAGATTTAACTTATTAAGTTTAAAAAAGCTTGATTCATCTACAGTTTTCTTGAGGTCTAGGTCGGACTCAATATTAAACTCTTTGATTGGAATACATAATTCAAAATTATTTGAGCTGGATTTTGTCACTCTTACAGGTCCTGTTTCTAGGGTATTTATTTTAAAGTTTGGAAGATCAATATTAATAGGCACGGGCTCGCCCCATTGCCTGAGTGGTATTCCTCCGATTTGTCCATCTCCCAAGCTTAGGAGAGATCGAGGAAGAGAAAGTGGACAAAGAGACCACCTCTTATCTTTTGGTACTTGATCAAATGCTGGATCCTTACAGATATTGTCACATTTTGATTGAGATAATTGTTCGGGACAGTTTTCTTTTACAGGTGTACTTCTAATTGTTGGTATATCGTAATCAGTAACGATTTTACTCATCAGATTTTCTGATTTTAATCCCGCGTTTATTAAATTACCCATAATTTTAGGGATTGCAGTTTCATTAACTTTTACCTGAGCAATAACCCCGCAATTAAAATCATTTGCACAGGGAACAAAATCAAGAGCAAAAGTCTTGGAAGTACAAATTAATAAATAGAGAATAAGTAATCTTAATACCACCCTTGCTTATCGGATGGTATTTGATTTTATTTAATTGTTTGTACTGATTTGTTTACTGTGTTCTTTGAATATTTCTTTAATTATTTCAGATGGTTGCATCTTTTTTATATTATCCAAACTGATTCCGTGGTCTTTTATCGAAGTAAGTTCGTCGGTGATGTCTTCAAAGAGAATAAGTTCTTTATTTGCTTTTAATTCATCAACTTTTTTTACTGGTGAAAAATGTGGCGCAGTTTGAAGTAACTCTGGTGATTCTTTGAGAATATTTGAAATGGTTTTTACTATATCAATGAATTCATCAAGTTCAGCTTTAGTATATGACTCTGTAGGCTCAAACATTAGGCCAAAAATTTCAGGAAAGGCCACTGTTGGTGCGTGAAAACCAAAATCTAAAAATAACTTTCCAACCTTCGGAATAATTTGGGCCTTAGGTGTTCCTGATTTTTGTATTTGGTTAAACATGTCTTCAGAAAGAGTTAAAATAAACTCATGCATTCTTGGGTTTTGCTGATCAAATGGTAAGGATGGTAAAACTTCTTTTAGATTATCATAAAGATATCTAGCGTTTAATACAGCGACGGCACTCATTTGGCGAATACCTTGTTCTCCCAAGGCCATTAAATAGGTATAGGCCCTAACTTTGTGAGCAAAATTCCCATGGTGTCTGTGAAAGCTCCCTATTGTTTTACTTGGTGTTTGGAATTTGTAAAAATTATTTTCTAAAATAATTTGTTTGCCTGGTAGATAGTCAATTAACTTTTCACTGACGGCAACTATTGCATCTCCAGGCCCGCCACCACCATGAGGAATAGACCATGTCTTATGAAGATTATTATGAACAGCGTCGACTCCAAGTTTCTTAAGATCAACCCATCCTGCAATGGCATTCATATTTGCGCCGTCCATATAGACTAGTCCACCAACTTCGTGGATAAGTTCGCTAATTTGCTTAAAGTCTTTTTCAAAGATTCCAGAAGTATTAGGATTTGTAATCATACATCCTACGATTCTTTTATTATAAAGCTGTACTTGTTCTGTGAATTTTTCTAAGTCGATCTGTCCGTTAGAACCTGCTTCTATTTCTACAATTCCATAGCGTACACCATCAACGACTTTTGTATCAAAGCCTGCCATTGTTGCAGTCGCCGGATTCGTTCCATGGGCGGTTTTAGGAATTAGTATAATATTTCTTGTTTCTGCTTCACCTAAATCTTTAAAGTATGCTTGGAACATTTTAATTCCAACCAGTTCTCCTTGAGCACCCGCAACAGGTTGTGTGGTAACGGCCGGAAGTCCTGTTATTTTTTTAAATGCTTCTTGAATATAGTATAAGACTTCAAGGTTTCCTTGGACTTGTGATTCACAAGTTTGAGGATGTGTTTGAGTGAACCCTTCTAGCGAGGCAGCCCAATCGTTTATCTCTGGATTATACTTCATGGTACAGCTGCCAAGCGGATAAATTCCTGTATCTGGACTAAAGTTAAGTTCACCTAGCTTTTTATAATAATCAACAACTTCTTGTTGAGAGAAGTCTTTAAAGTAAAAATTTTCAAATCTTTTTTGATCTGTGTCTATATCTTTAAATGTATTTGAAATACTCTCTTTTTCAAAATTTTTATTAAAAAAGTTAATTAATTTTTGTAACTCATGAGGGCCGTGTATGTCAGAGGTTGCAATTAGTAATAAGTTTTCACCCATATTATTTCTATGTGAAATATCATGTCCGATAGCAAGATTCTCCTCAAGGGCCAGTGATATTAGTTTTGAAACATCTTGGTTGAGTTTTAGAGTGAATTGATTATAAAAAGGTCCTTGAAAGAGTAAATCAACGCCTTTTAAACAAGTAAGTTCATTGATTAATTGTTTAATATTTTTTTGAACTACAGAGAAAGTGTTTTCAAAACCTACAGATCCTTTAGTTAATAGCGCGGCACCGCAAGCAGTTGCAATGAATGATTGATTTGAGCAAATATTTGATGTCGCTTTTTCTCTTCTTATATGCTGTTCTCGAGTAGAGAGTACTATAGTTTTACATTCGTTACCCAAGACATCTGTTGTTTTCCCGATAAAACGACCTGCAGTGGATCGAATATAAGACTTAGTTTTTAAATCATGTCTAATCCCAAAAACTCCAAGTCCAGGTCCTCCAAAGTTAGGAGATAAAGTTAAGTGTTGACCCTCGGCTACAAGGATGTCTGCACCTTCATTTTCGAGACCCCATTTAGATGGCTCTT
>CATLVU010000125.1 GCA_950061135.1 uncultured Oligoflexia bacterium | reverse complement strand
AGGAGTTTTTAAATCCGAAATAACACCTGTAATTATCACAAGTCGTAAAGGTGATATTGAAGTTTCAGAAGATGAGGGACCTAGCAAAGTGAAGTTTGAAAAAATTCCTCAACTAAGACCTGCTTTTGATAAGAATGGAACTATAACAGCAGCAAATGCCTCAACTATTAATGACGGAGCTTGCGCTCTTGTTTTAGGTGGAGAAGAGTATAAGGATCAAGCAAAGTTTAAAATTTTAGGCTGGGCATCTCCCGCACAAAACCCAACTTGGTTTACAACTGCTCCTGTAGAAGCGATGAAAAAAAACCTGAATAAATTAAACTTGTCTGTATCAGACATTGATTTATGGGAAATTAATGAAGCTTTTGCCACTGTTGCGATGGCGGCCATAAAAGAGTTAGAATTAGATACGAGTAAAGTTAATATTTTTGGTGGTGCTGTCAGTTTAGGACATCCTATTGGAGTTAGCGGTAACAGAATTATATTAAGTTTAATGAATGCTCTTGAAAGAAAAGGACTAAAGCGAGGACTTGCTTCTATTTGTATCGGTGGTGGTGAAGCGTTAAGTATCGTTATTGAGAGGTTATAAAATGGCAGAAGAGGGAAAATCAGGCTTACGTCAATTAAAACCAGGTGAGGTTTTATTTCATGATGGTGACGTTGCCAACTCTCTTTATATTATTCAAAAAGGCCAGTTACGTCTGTTCAAACCTAAAGGTAAAGGTTTTATTGAAATAGCAGTTCTAAGGTCGGGTGAAGTTATCGGAGAAATGGCATATTTTGATAAAGATGGAGGAAAAAGAAGTTGCTCCGCCTCTGCTATGGTCTCAAGTGATGTTATAGAAATTTCATTTGCAGCTTTTTCGAAAACAATGCAAGGGTTAAACCCTTGGTTTAAGACGATCATTAATACTCTTGCAGAAAGACTTAGACAGACCAATCAAAGAGTTAAAACTTTAGAGTCAAACTCTGCTTCAGTTGATTATGGAACAGGTAAGCATAAAGGCTACGAGTTTCTAAAAGCCCATGATGTAATAAAAATATTAGGAGTTATATTTTTGGTTTATCGCGCACATGGTGAGCCGAGTGAAGGTGGATTAACGATCAATAAAGGAACGTTAAACCTTTATGGACATGATATTTTTAATATTATGGAAGCGAAAACTGAAGAGATGATGATCATTTTGCAAGACTTAAAAATGTTGAAGATCACAAATGATAAAGAAGGAAATCCTAATATTTATACCTTACGAGATTTAGATGACCTTCGATCAATTTTTATTTTCTTTAATGCAGACAAACAATTACCAGAAGATAGTAAGCTAAAAGTCTCAAGTAAGTGTTTAACATTCCTTGAAGAAATATGGAGGCAGATTAAAGATCGTCCAAATGCAGAGGAAGTTAAAACGGTTGTTGATATTGCTCCAATGCTTAAGAGATGGAGAGAGCAAAAAGAATTCATTACAGCTGAACACTTAGAAGATGCAAGAGCACATGCTATTGTTGATGAAGTAATGGTTACTGATTCCGGAGAAGAATTACTCGAGGTCAGTTTTTTAAAGCTTCAAAAAAGTTTACCAAACTTGCGTTTTCTAGCGCGAGTTGATCAGTCAAATAGAGATAAATCTGATTTTTAGATTGATTTTGGTTTATAAAATACTTCTACTGTTTGTCCATTTGTAAAAATAGCATTTCCATGAAGTTTTATAACATACCCTGTTTTATTTACCTCAGGAGTCACACTCGCATTTGTAGGGCCTGGAACTTTAATATTAACAGTGTCTCGGTATCCAATGTATGTCCAGCCATTCTGAGACGACTCATCTAGTTTTTTTCCGTCAATTTCAACAACAATTGTAGTTGTGTCTGGTTCTCTTGGAAGTACCATGTATCCAAAGTACTCTGTAGGTGTTCTTGTTTTAGCAATTAAGCAATCTGGATACTTAACACGCGCATTACCATTTAGTTTGATTACAAGTCCTGTAACTTTTTCTCCTACATCAGGAAGGTATCTTGTTGCTTGATTTTGCTTATAACCTAGATATTCAAAGCCATTAGTACTATCTTGGGCAATGACTTCTTTAGTTCCATTACTTTTGATTTTAGTTACAGTGATGTCACTTTCTTCAATATCATCTTCGCTTGCGTTACTTATTTTCCAGTGATCATAATGATGACCTTCAACAGTTGCTCTAATACTATTGTTCACGGCCTTAAAAAGGTTTGAATAGTTTTTATTACAAAGGTTTCTACTATCATAAGAGCTACCATCATCAGTCAGTGATTGGTAGTTATAAATGTCTTTAGACATATCTTTATAAGTCGCACCAGGCGTCCAGCCAAAGCATGTAGAGTGGGCAACTAATGATATAAGTCTGAATGTTTCAGCATTTAATGGGTTAGAAACCGAGTTTGATTGTGCATATTTTTTTGTATACTTAAGTAAGTTTTCTTTTATGGAGTTATACTTACTAGGGTCTCTAACTTTGTTACCTCCAACTGTCGTTAATGTTTCGGTATCATCTCCGTTTGAAATCATTACAACAATTGTATTTGCATTATTTCTAAAAATTCCGTTTGTTCTGTTATTATCTATGATCTCTTGAATTCTTTGAAATCCATATTCTAAATTACCACCAGTTGGTTGAGCAAAAGGTTGTAGGTTGTCCGGAGTGACCAAGTTAATGTTTGCTAGACTTGGAAAACTTTGTGGATCACTTGCTATCACAGGGTATGTGGCGTTGTCTTCTCCTGAGCCTTTCATTAGTGGAGTAAAGTAGATATGATAATCAAAATCATTTGAAATGGTATTGATAGTACGCTTAATTTCTTTTTTTATTTGTTCAAAATCACTATTTAAAGTACTTCCTGAATTATCAATGACATAAAGAATATCAACAGGTGGCTTATTAAATCTCATCTGCGCACATGTTGTTAATTGAAATGACTCAATATCCTTTGTGGTTATAGATTCAGAGACAGTATTTTTAGTTAATACCTCTTCTCCACATGAAACCAAGATCGAGCTAAGTAATATTAATAAAAGACTAGTTTTTACCATTAATTAATCCTTGTATTGCTTAAACTATATCGGTTTATCTTTTAAAAAACTTAAATATAGAAAAAGACCGCTTCCGTTTGTCGGGTAAATTGGAAAATCTTTCCAACCATGAAAATATCAACAGCTGATGTAAAATATTGATAATACATATTTATAGAGGACAATTTATGAGTGAAAAATGGTATTACGTTGAAAATGGAAAAAGGGTGGGCCCAATTGAGCATGAAGAGCTTATCAATTTAATTACAAATAAGTCGCTGAATGGAACTGACTATGTTTGGAAGCAAGGGTTTGAAAATTGGACACAAATCGATAAAGTTGATGAATTAAACCTACCTGCAGTCATTGAAGATGAAGTCCCAACTTTCAACCTTACCACTTTGGATCATAATGATAAAATTGTATTTCTAAAAATTGGAAAGGATCGAGGAGTGAAAGAAGTTGAGTATGGTCCATTTAATCTTTTAACTTTAAAAAAACTCTATAAAGAAAATCGCATCAATGGGAAAACATTTGTTTATACAAAGTTTTTAAGTGAGTGGAGAATGCTCGCTGAACTAGATGGCTTTGAAGAAGTTTTTGAAGAAATTCCTCCTGCAATAAGTGACGAAGATAAAAGAGCTTTTAGAAGAAAACCGTTTATAGCGAGAATGTTCTTTGCAAATAACGATCAACTTTTTGAAGGTGTTTGTAGAGATATTTCTATTGGAGGAATGCAGGTTTTAGTCGATCATTTTCCGGCCCAAGTAGGAGAGAGAATTTCGTTGAATGTACATCCTGAAAATTCGGAGCACCATTTTGTAGCTGATGGTGAAATTGTTCGTAAGCTTGAAGGAGATCATGGCTTTTCTTTTCGTTTTATTGACTTAGGATCAGATGCTGTTCAGGCCATCCAAAATTATGTATCCAAAGTAGAGTAAAAATGAAAAACATCGTAACAGAATCTTTTTTTTCTGAAATCGGTGATAAAACGCATCTGACATATAAAAAATTTATTTTTGGTGAAATTTCTGATCAATCAATTCATATTATTTTACAGCATGGTTTACTTGAATATCATGGTAGACATCAAGAGTTAATTGAATATTTAGGTGAGAATTTCTCAAACAATGGTGTTGTAATTTCTTGTCTTGATCTTGTGGGGCATGGGCTGAGTGGTGGAAACAGAGTATATGTTGATAAAATGGAAACATTGGTAAACGACTTTAATAACTTTGTAAAAAAAGTTTGTAGTGAGTTTCAAGGATTAAATCTTTTTGTAATAGGTCATAGCTTAGGAGGTTTGTTAGCGCTAAAACTCACCTTGAATACAAGGCTGATTCAAGGTCTTAATCTTAAAGGAACAATTTTAGCCAATCCTTGTCTTGGAGTTCCCGAGTCTTTTCTTTTGCGGTTGAAAGACTTTATTCATAAAACACCAAGTTGGATGAAGAAACTAAGAATTCCAATTTATAATGCTAAGGAATTAACTCATGATCCAGACAAAATAAGAGATTTTATAAGTGATCATTTAATATCAAAGTTTATGACGATAAATATTGGACTCGAAATTTTAAAAGAAACTGAAAAAATACAGTTTACATCATACTTTCTAGAATCACCTTGTTTGTTCATTTTATCCGGCGAGGATTCTATTGTCGATAATGAAAAAACAAAATTATATATCTCATCGATGAATAAAAAACATGTAGAGAGAATTGATTATCCATCGATGTATCATGATATTTTCAATGAAACTTGTAGAAAAAAAGTATACAAAGAAATTAAAAAATATATTCAAAAAGGAATTTTGCATGAAAAATAATTTATTAATCTCGCTAATACTATTATTTAGTTTTATGGGCTGTTCCAGTTTTCAAAAAAGAAAGTCTATATCTGAGTCAATGGTTTCCTTCTCAGGAGGAGTTTATGGGGTAAAAGAGTGGAGCTCTGATTTAAATTTTAAAAGGTTTTCATGGTATCATGATGCAACACTTAAGCACGATTATTTGATTACAAAACTAGAAGAAGAAAATGATTTCAGAGCTTGGCTCGGGTCAGATTTAAAAAAAGTAGCACAATGCCCGCATTTGTATGTTTTTTTACTATATGGTGTAGAACAAAGTGACACTTTGAGTATTTTAAGAGAAGGACTAAAAGAGTCTGGATATCAGAGTCATGAACTTATTTTGACTAGTTTTGATAGAGAGCTTCAGTCTCATGGCTCTTTTCAAGACTGGGAGCTAAAACATCATGTAACATATGGATATTGCTTGCCTCGAGAGCTTGAAATGGAGTTAAAAATTCCTGGTTTTAAGCAAAAAAGAATTTCAAATATATAAAAGAATCTCATAAAGAAATTCCGAGTTTATCCGATAAGATAAAGAGGTTTATTTATGAGTGATCAGAAATTTCAAAGATTCGGCAAATACTTAATTTTAGACCACCTTGTAGATGGTGGGATGGCCAAGATTTGTCGTGCAAGACATCTAGGAGAGCAAGCAAATAAGATTGTTGCTATTAAGATGGTGCAAGAGAAATTTTCTAAGGATGAGTCTTTCGTTCAAATGTTCGAAGATGAGCTTAAAGTGACCTTTGGCCTTTTACATCCAAACATCGCTCAAGTCTATGACTATGGTATTGAAGATAAGCAGCTTTATACCGCGATGGAATATGTTGATGGTGCGAACTTAAAACAATTTCTTGATAGATTAAAAGATAAAAACTTCGTATTTCCTGTTGAGATATCAACGTATATCATCTCACAAGTTTGCCAAGCATTACATTATGCTCATACATTTACAGATAAACTAACAGGAAAGCCTTTTCGTATTATTCACAGAGATATTTCTCCTCATAATATAATGCTTGCTTATGATGGGACTGTAAAAGTTATTGACTTTGGAATTGCTAAAGCTGATTCCAATAGTGAAGCAACACAAGCGGGAACGATCAAAGGAAAGCTATCATACCTTGCGCCAGAATATTTAGAGGGGCTTGAGTTAGATCATAAATACGATCAGTTTGCGGTAGGGATAACATTGTGGGAGATGTTATGTTCTAGAAAACTCTTTACTGCAAAAAATGATTTAGCTGTCTTGAAGCAGATTCAAAGTTGTAATGTTCCAAAACCTTCTTCTATAAATCCAAATGTTCCTAAAGAACTCGATGAGATTGTACTTAAAGCTCTTTCTAAAGATAGGATGCAGCGTTTTGAAAATATGGATAAGTTCAACAGAGCATTAGTTAAGTTTTTATACTCTAATTACCCAGACTTTAATGCTACAGATCTTGGATATTTTGCAAAGCAACTTTTTAAAGAAGAAATTACAGCAGACAAGAAAAAATTTGTTGAGTTTGGAAAGATCGATATAAAGCCATATTTAATGGATATCGAAAAACCAGCGGCGGTAACTCCAGATAATAGTTCTAATGATCAGGAACTTATTAAGTCTGAAAAAATAGAGATCGACTTTGGAGAGCTTGATAATGAAACTTCTAATATTGAACCTTTAAAACTTGAAGTTTCAGGTACGAATGCGACGAAGAAAAAAGTTTTGAAGAAAGATAAGACAAGTACTCGTCAGTCAATAAAGGCGAAGCAGGCACCACCGATAGAAGTAGAAGAGAAAACAAGTAAAAGTAGAAAGGTTTCAGTCAACCGAACTAAAAGTACTGATCGCAGAGATAAAACTAGTATCTCAAGAAGAAGAAGGGTTGAAGAAAAAGAAACCTCAAATAGTAAAAAAATAATCCCTGTATTAGTTGTTGCTGGAATCGCAGGATTCTTTTTTCTAAAAATGAACAACGGAGATGTTTCAAGTCAGAAGAAAATTACAAGAGATCCTTCTTCGAATCCGGAGCTAGTGAAGCAAGAAAAAGGTGTTCTTACTTTCAGGAATTATTCACCTGATATGAGGGTCTATTTAAATAATAAACTGACTAAGGTTAAAGGTATAGAAGTCGAGTTAGAGGTTGGAAAACAATACACTTTAGAAATTAAAAGAAAAGGGTATAAGAAGTTTGTTTACCCAACAACCATCACATTGACAGAAAAAAATGGACTAACTTCTTTAACTATCCCTGAAATGGAAATTCAAAAAATTGGGTTTCTTTCAACATCATTAAACTTTACAAGTGGTTCTAAAATTGAGTTTTCAATTGATGGAGAAAAAGTTGTGAAAGAATTACCACTTAAAAATGAGCGTATACCAGCCGGTACATACAATGCTAAAATAACAAATCCGTTACTTGGAACAGAAAGAAATGTTGTGTTTACTATTGAGCAGGATAAAAGAAATTTTCTGAAGTAATTAATTTGTGGGTTCTTTAACAAATAAGTTGTTACCGATGGTTCAAGAATATACCATATACCTTTCAGATGTCTAATAACCGATTACCGACTAATCCGAGTTAATCCATAAACCAGAGCACCTAAGCGGTCATACCTTCTTTCTAACTCTTTGTGCTTAATAATCCTGATGAGACATTGAACCTCTCTTGTTG
>CATLVU010000124.1 GCA_950061135.1 uncultured Oligoflexia bacterium | reverse complement strand
AGAAAAAACTAGCTGCCAATCAAGAACTGACTAAACTGGAGAAAGCGATTCGCTCGACAGTGGAAAAGATTTAATATGAAAAAGAAAGCGATTGTTTTACTAAGTGGAGGAATGGATTCTTTAGCCGTGATGGCCACTGCCCTCAAAGAAAATGATGAAATTTACGCTCTTCATATAACTTATGGCCAAAATACTGCGCATAAAGAAAAAGAGTGTTATTTCGATATCTGCAAGCATTATAAAATTCCGGATACTCATCAACTTATTATTGATTTAAATTTTTTGAGAAAAATTGGTGGAAGTTCTCTCACTGATAGTAAAATAAAAGTAGCTGATTACACAGGAGATACAACCGCAATCCCTACAAGTTATGTCCCTTTTAGAAATACTCATATTATTGCCTCAGCCGTGTCGTGGGCCGAAACAGTAGGAGCAAACCTAATTTATATAGGAGCGAATGAAGAGGATTCCCCAGGCTACCCCGATTGTCGCCCAGCCTATTACAGGGCCTATAACGAATTAATAAAACAAGGCACTAAAGAGCAAAATATTCAGATAAGAACTCCGGTAATTGCAGATAAGAAAACTATTATTATTCAAAAATGCCGTGAAATGAACGCCCCCTTAGAACTCACATGGTCATGCTACAAAAACGAAGATCAACCTTGTATGACTTGTGATTCATGCACTTTAAGACAAAAGGCATTCGAAACATTAGGCCTCACTGACCCGATCATATAAAAACTTCATACCCTTTTTACACTTCTTTCCTTCTGATGCTACTGAGTAAGGTTAAATAAAAACAGGAGAACTCTATGAAGAAACTTTTAGTGCTAATGCTAATTTCGTTAAATGCCTACTCATCATCAAATGATTTTTTATTAATACTTGAAAACTATGAGTCTTTCGGTGGTGCTATTCCAGTTAAAGTTGTTGATGCAAGAGCACAAGTCATCTCTGAGAGCTTTAGCCAAACTGAGAAGAAATGTTATAAAAGAACTGGTTTTTGGAGTTCTGAAAGTGAGCCATTTGAGGCAAAACAAAACTTAAAAATTAATATCACAAATAATGATCTTATCCTAGAGAGTGCAAGAGAATCTCTCGGAATGACTTCTCAGTATGTTAGAAGAAAAGCTCCATCTTTTTGTCAAATAAAATCCAAAGCCATTCTTCTTGTTAAAGCAGTTACGATTGATACAAATAAAGAAGTTCTTTTACATGGAGAAATCAGAATTGATCTTGATCGTGATGAATTTTATTTTGAGTCAGGGGCACGATACTATTTTTTACAAAGCCCTCTTGTTAGCATGCTAAAAATGCCAAGAATGCCTGAGCATATACAAAAAGAAGTTTGGGAAAATATCAATCCTCGTAACTCAAGGATACAAACTAATTTTTAAAAGGTAGTTGATTACCGACACCAAGACATTTTTTATAACCATCATAACCTAATCGATAATAAATGGCCCCTATCATAGTGGCCATTTGATCGCTTAAATCAAAATGAGTCCTTTTATCACAGTCACCAACATCCTGGGCTTCTTTATAAAAACCAGAAAAAACTCCCGTTCGATAACTTACTTCTTTTGCTATCAAAAACCCTGCTATGCAATGAACTTCTTTGTCATCATTTGAATAGTTCTGAGCTTTCTTTAGAATTTGATCCTTAATAAAATAAAATTTCATTAAGCTTTTTAAACTTGGAAATGGTGGTGTTTGTCGAAAGAATATTTTTACTTTTAACTTGGATGTACCTTCAACTTCAGTACAAGTTAAAGCCTTATTCTCAAATTTTCTCAGTTGGTGTTTAAGAATAATATCTGAAGACTTCTCATTTGCTAAAGTTGAATAACTACTCAATCCAATAAAAAAAACTAACCAATACTTAATACAAACCTCTTCAATAAAATAATTAAGTTTTCATTCACATAAGAGTGAATAAAGTTATACTATTATTGTATAAAAAAAAGATATTAATTTGAAACAACTAATTTTTCTTATATTACTACTCGCTTGTACTCGGGTATTTTCGTATCCTCACTTTGTCGGATATGGTTATACTTCATGCGTGACATGCCATTATAATCCATTTGGAAACGGCCCATTAAACGATTACGGCCGAGCACTTTCTGCAACAGCAATTTCTGCACGTTGGTTTAAAGAAGAATATGTATCTGAAGATGAAATCGCTAACAAGTCGGGATTTTTTTATAATCAACCTGAGAACTCATGGTTTCGGCCTTCCTTTGACTATAGAGGATTGTTGATAAAAAAAGATTTTGGAAGGGATAATCAATCAACTGCTTATATTGATATGATGGCGGACTTAAATTTGGTAATGAAGTTTTTTTCAGATCGTCTTATTTTTAGTGGGAGTATTGGTTACATTCCTACTCCAAAGGCCCTTGAAAACTCAACTGACGATGAAGAAGTAATTAATTATATCTCAAGAGAAGCGTATGTCGGTATACGGCCATTTGCGAGTATTGGATTATACGCAGGTTTAATGGATAAAGTTTACGGTGTTAGAATTCCAGAGCATGTGGCCTACTCAAGATCAATTACCAATCTGTCTCATAATGATCAGTCTGTAGGAGTTCAAATTCATTATGTAAAAAACATGTTTGAAATTGGTTTAAATTCTTTTATTGGAAATACAGTTCAAGATGAAAGTCTAAGACAACAAGGAAACTCAGCAAAGATCGATTACTTGATCTCAAACAAGGGCTCGGTGGGTGTCTCTGTATTAAAGTCTAAAAGTGAGTTTTTAGATATTTATATGAATGCTTTTCATTTTAAGACTTCAGTTGGTAAAGGAACTTCTGTTCTAGGTGAGTTTGGAGAGGTGAAAAAGACAGCAGTACAAAAATCTGAAATTGATACAACTTCGTATGCCTTAGCACAAGCTAATGTAAATCTAGATAGAGGTATCTTTTTAATCAATACAGTAGAATACCTCAAAGAAACTAGTAACGATTTTAGATTTCGTTTTGGTCCAGGTCTACAAGTCTTTCCTGCTCAAAGAGTTGAATTTCGATTTGATTTATATAATACAAGAACTTTTAGTGAAGATTTTGCGACTAAAGATACAATAGACTTTTTAACACAGCTGCATTTATGGTTTTAAAAATATTACTTCTTTTTATTTTTTCTAGTTCTCTATTTGCTCAAAACCTTGAGTACCTCTATCGAATGGAAAAATATGAGGATGTTGTTTTAGAAACTGATGGTTCTGAAGAAACCCAAGATTTAGAATATCAAGCACTCGCACTTGAGCGAACAGGAAATCTCAATGCAGCAATAAATATTTATTTGAAATTGATAAAAAAAGAATTCGCAGAAGAAAACAAAATAATAATCAATGCAATTAAAGAAAAATCTTCAACAATAGAGCTGCAAACAGATAAAACTGAAACGTTAATTTATTATTTTGGCAATCTTGCAAATCTATTCACAAAAAAATATCAAAGCTTTAATCGTGGCATGAGTAAAAGAAAACTTAGAGCTCTCTACAAGAGGGCATATCTTTTCATCTCAATTTTAAAACTCATTGATGACTATGGTTCAGAAGCAGATATTTTATTAGCAAAACTTAATAAGAAACGAGATGAGATGAGTGCCTATGAACTCAAGTCTAACAACTATATCACTTCTAGTATTATATCTTGGCAAGATAAAATGAACTTTGCTTATAAAGATGGCCGAGATAAATCAAAAATCTTAAACACCTCATACGGCAATTGTACTGGATATGGAAAAGTTTGGAAAAGTGATCATAGAGAATATTTCATTGATGGTTGTTTTATTTTAGGGTTCTCTACCATATCAAAAATATCTGGAGATCTTCAACTTTCAGACTCACGAGTCTCTGTTACTGGAGGACTTTTTAATATTGGAACACTTTTTAGTTTAAAGTCCCCTGATCTTGCCATAGGTCCAAGTTTTAATATTTTATCAGTTAAAGGAAATTGGGATTATCCTGATGACACTGAGCTTTCTCCAACTCAATATACTCGATATGGCCTCACTTTTAATACAAAATGGTACCTCAAAAGATTGGCCGTAATCAGCAGTTTTGGCCGTATTTTTAAAAACGAGTCAGTTTTCTTTGGAGTTGGAATTATCTATAATCTATAGCAAGTGACAATAATTCGAGTCTTATTGCTAAATAAATTCTCTTTACGATGAACGATCTAGGCACTTAGAATTACAAAGTTTTATACTTGCTCTCATTTTATTTTATCTTAAAACCATAAATACCACTTAAAATTAATACTGAGTATCCGATAAAAAAGATGAACTATTTTAATTGTGAGTGACTATGAAATTTAAAATACTGATCAGTTTATTTTTAAGCGCTTTATCACTTCAGTCTTTAGCTAATGATAAGGAGCTAAAAGTTTATTTCAAGTGCTATGGTCAATTTTTACAAGAAAGATTAGACATCGATAATGATCAGCTAGCTCAAAAAATCAAACTAGGAAGGATCACTGGTTCTGAAGCTTGTATGAACTTACTAAATAGAGCAGACCTAGGAAGTGATGGAATAATATCACAAGATAGTACCAACCTTGATGAATTTGGTTTTGATAGAAAAGGTCAAAAGATTTTAAAAACATTTAACGATTTTCATAGAAATTGGTTTGAAAGTTATAATCTTAATGCTGAATCATTTGTTTCAGCTGGTACTGTTGATGTTTTTGATAGTGGTGATATGGCCTATTATATTACCAGTACCCTATTTGGTGGGAAACCTTATTCATATGCAATTACAACTGATGATTCCTTAGAGGGAGTAAGAAAAAGCAAAGAAAACGGTACAAGGAAAAGATTACTAACAGGAAATAGCAATTTAAAACTAATTAGAGGTTCAGCCAAACCACAATCCGCCGAGGAAGATCAATATCAAGCTTGGTTCCCTCCTCTTGTACAGCTAGGTAAACTTGTTGGAATAAAGCACAGGGCTCCTTACTCAAGTTCGGAAGATTCGAGTGATGAAAATAATCATCAAGCTGATGATAGAATTAATTTAGCTGGCCTAGGTAATGCTGATGATGAAGCAGCTAATAATATGAATATTTTCAGAAATCTAGGAGCAGGTGCGATATCAACTCCTTCATATCTCATGATGAATCTTGGAACTCCTCAAGGAAAAAAAACCAATGGAGGACTTATTCTTCATCGCCGATTAAGTCAAAGCATAATTAGAGATACACTTTGCCGAGAACTCCCAGTGATAAGAAGTATAGATGCTACAAAATACGTTGATTCAACAGGTGAGTCAGAACTTCCGTTTAGAAATGGTTTATCATGTATGAAATGTCACGCAACAATGGATCCGATGGCACGTTTAGTACGTGGTGTTGTAAGAGATAGAACAGCGAGAAATGGTGGAACAGGAAAAAGAGGATTTCCAATTCAATTAGCTTATGAAATTGCGACTTCTGAAACTGAACATCCAAATGAATTTACAGGATGGATAGATGAGAGTGATAGTAAATTCTCAGCTAGGCCAAAAAATGGATACTTTCTTTATAGAACTGTTGCCGGAGAACTTGTTAAGTTTGAAGAAAGGAATGATAGAGGTTTAGCTGGTATTACTGAGCAGATCGTCGAACTAGATGATTATTATATGTGTGCAAGTAAAAGATACCTAAACTTTTTTACAGGCATAGACATCCCTTTACAGGACCAAGGCGACTTTGCTTCTATAAAGTTTAATAATAAAGATCAAACCTATTTTGAGTTCATTCAAAAACTTGGCCAGAAGCTAAAAAAGACTCAAGACCTAAAGCAAGTTATCAAAATGATTATTGAATCCAATATATATATAAATCCTAGTCAGGAGTATAAAGATGAGTAAGAAGACAAAAACATCCAACTCAAGGCGAAGCTTTTTAAGAAACTCTGCACTTGCGACAGCTGCAATATCTTTATCTCCAATTGATATTCTAACGAATAATTTAGTAAACGGAATAATTGAAAAAACAATTGCTGATGAGAAAAATATTGATTTAGGTAAGTATTACGTCCACCTTGCCCTCGCTGGAGGACCTCCTAGATGGATGTTTGATTTACCCCTAATTCCTAATGGATTAAAAAATAGCTCTAACCAAAATGGTGATGAATTTGGAAAAGGTCCGATGTTAGTGACTCAGATGTCAGATTACCAGTCCTTAAGCGCCGATTATAATTTATTTCAATTTATGGGATATTACTTTCCTCATTTGTGGAGCACGACTGTTCCCACGAGTGACGGTGGTTCAAAGCCGATGACAGAATTATTAAGACATATGATTATGTTTAGAGGGCTAAACTTAGGTGCAGATGGGCATGGAATGAATCGTGTTAAACATGTCTCTCCTACTCCTAGTGGAATTTCACTTAATGGTCTAGCAGCGGATGAAGTCGGAACTCCAATCCCAAGTATTTATATGAATAGTTCACTTGGCTACAAATCGAGATCAGGTGTTAGTGCTGCAAATGTAAGTAGTAGTAATCCATTATCAACGATGTTAAGTCCTTTTAAGCTCGATAGTGGACAATCATTTAATAATGAACAAATTGAAGGTTTTGTTGATAGAGCGCTGAATCTTTTACAAAGAAGAGCTGCTCAAGTTGATGCAAAAAATAAAAACATGTTCAATGATAGATATAGCGCTAAGAGATTATTCAAAAAAGAGTTTGGAAATCTTAATGAAACATTTTCTTCTCTTCGAGCAAAATATGAAAACTTAATCAAAAGATCTATGAGTGAACACAATCTAGTCGGCGTTGATATGCAACCTTTAATCTCCGATGGGTCGTTTAAGTTTCGAGTTCAAAGTAATTTAGACAATGGCCAGATTATGATTCAAGAAGGTGTCGATATCAGAGATCATATTGTAATAGATGGTAGAACAAGAGGTATGCTTAATGCTGAAAGCTCTCAGGGCAACACAACAATTGGTAACCTTGCAAGTTCACTTGCTCTCGCGGAGTTTAGTATTCTAAATAATATATCAAACTCTGTAACTTTAGGGTCAATTGGACATCTTTCTAACTTACAATTAGCAACCCGCGATTTTGGTTTACGCACAGGTAGAATTAGCAATAATGATGCTCATGCATCTGGATATATTAGTACTATGTTTTATTTTTCTAAGTATTACAAAGCTCTTAGTGCATGCCTGTTAGAGTTTACAGACGTTCTGAAAAATAACACGATCGGAAACAAAAGCTATTTTGAGAAATCTGTTATCCATATAGGTGGAGAATTTAATCGAATTGCGAGAGCAAATGGTTCTGGAGCAGACCATGGCTGGCAAGGATCAAATACTTCAGTTATTACAGGAATGGCTGATCGCCCACATATTATTGGTAATATAAAAAAATCTCACGGATCTCGTGGTGGCTGGGGACTCGCAGGTGAAATGAATGATGGCAGAGACTTAATCATAGGAAATGTTGCCAGTTCAATTTCAGTATTACTTGATAAAGAATCTCCAACTCCAAATGATAAATCATATCTAGGCTTACAAAATGGAAAGGTACAAAGTTATGAAAAACCTAAGAATGTTTAATATCTTACTAGTATTTCTTGCTGCTCTTTTCTTAGCCGGATGTAATCCAGCAGAGTTCTTAGAAGAAAAAGACAATGAGTTTGCTTTTGAAGACTTATCCGGAGAAGCAGGAATAAGAGGCCCTAGCTCTCTTGAAGAAGATCAAGAACAATTTAGAAGTATAAAAATGCAAAATCGTTTTTATATTG
>CATLVU010000123.1 GCA_950061135.1 uncultured Oligoflexia bacterium | reverse complement strand
CCTTTTAAAATATTTAGCAATACTACCTTCTTTAGATCATGATAAGCATGGAACAGAAGTTAAAAGAATTTTTCTTGAAACATTAAGAAGGCTAATAAAAGACTCTAAAACAGCTGAGTTTAAAAAGCTGTCGGGACAAAAAAGAGCATTACCAAAAGTTTATATATATATAGCATCTATTATCCTTAAAATAGCTGATATCGTGCCACCTAAAATTCTTGCTTATCTAATTAGAAAGTCAGTTTCAATTATGGCGACAAGGTTTATCGCTGGTGAGAATATGTCTCAAGCACAAAATTCTTTGGAAGGACTTTTAAATACTGGAAGAGACGCAACGCTAGATCAATTGGGAGAGTTAGTTGTATCTCATAAAGAGGCAGAAGAATATACAGAAAAAGTTTTATCACTTATCAATGGCTTTGAGCATTTTATAAAAAAGGGTAGTCGTAATAAAGCCGGCATCTTACAAGCACATGTATCAATCAAAGTCTCTGCTCTATGTCATGATTTTAATCATAAAGATTTTAATTATACTTTTGACCAAGTGGCCCCAAGGCTACGTAGAATCTTAAAACAGGCCCAGCTCAAAGAAGTATTCATTAATATAGATGCAGAACATTATCATTATAGAGATATGGTATTGGAAATTTATGGGCTAGTTCTAGAAGAAGAGGATTTTAAAAACTATGCTGATACAGGGATCGTTTTACAGGCCTATCTTAAAGATGCTTACTTGCATTTTTTAGATATTTTAAGTGTTGCCAAGAAAAGAGAATTAATCATGCCAATTCGCTTGGTGAAAGGTGCTTATTGGGATGCTGAAACGATAGAAGCAGACGCTCATAACTATGAGACACCGCAATTTTTAAATAAAGAAGAAACAGACATTCACTTTAGACAACTTATTTTTAAGACTTTGGAAAATGGAAAATATTTACAATTAGCAGTTGCTTCTCACAATATACAAGACCATGCTTTTGCTTCAGTGTTAAGAGAAAATCAGTTCCCTAACTCTCCACAAATCGAGCATCAATGTCTACATATGACTTACGAAGGACTCAGTAATGCATTGGCAAAACTTAATTTTGCTACCAGAAACTATATTCCGATAGGAAATCTTCTTGTAGGTATGGCCTACCTCGTAAGACGTATTATGGAAAACTCATCCCAGGTTGGGGTGTTAACAATCATGCGTTCGCATAAAAAGAATCTTCCTATAAAAAGTCCGTATCAAATTCTAAAAGAAAAATTGTATAGCGGAGAGTATATTTATGAGAAAGGACTTTCATCTTCTTCTAATGCCTTTAAAAATATTTATCCCCTTAGAACTTATAAAGCTAAGCATATCAAAAGTTTTAATACCGCACTTGATAAAGTAAAACAAAATCTAGAACAAGGTAATTTGTTTTACAGTCAAGGCGATAGAGAGGTTTATTCAACTTCATATCCTGATTTATTATTAAGCAAGGTTCGTTACGATTCAGCCTCAGAAGTTTCTGAAAAAATAGATTTATTATTTAAGGGATACGAATCAAAAGATTGGTCTTCCGATGGTATTCATCGTTTTTCTATTTTATTAAAGGTAGCAGATGAATTAATTGAAAAACGAGAAATGCTATCAGCAATGATAATGTATGAGGCAGGGAAATCGATCGAAGAAGCATTAGCAGACGTAGACGAAGCGATTGATTTTATAAACTTTTATTGTCGAGAACAAATATCTTATCAAAAAGAATACAATGTTGAACCATTAGGCGTTGTAGGGGTTATCGCTCCATGGAATTTCCCATTAGCTATTCCTGTCGGAATGACTATTGCCCCTTTGGTTGCAGGAAACTCTGTTCTTTTGAAACCCGCTGAGCAAACACCAATTATCGCTAAGAAGTTTATTGAAATATGTTATGAATGTGGTGTTCCTGAATCTGTACTGCAATTGTCGCTAGGAGAAGCTGAAGTTGGTAAAGCAATTGTTTCCCATGAGTTAATTAATGGAATCGTTTTTACAGGCTCTAAATTAGTAGGTACATCTATTTATAATCAATTACTGGGTAAATTTACATCGGATAGGTATCCATTTGCACCAAGGCCTAAGCTTGTCATTACTGAGATGGGTGGAAAAAATGCCATTGTTGTCACAAATAATTGTGAACTAGATGAAACGATAGCTGGAATTTTATATTCATCTTTTGCACATGCTGGACAAAAATGTTCTGCCGCTTCAAGAATTTTAATTGATGAAGAAGTAAAAGAGGCATTTCTCGCTCGTTTTATTGAGGCGGTAAAAAATATAAAAATTGGTGTTGCAGATGATTATTCCACGTTCATAAATCCATTGATATCGGCAGAGGATAAAAAACGTGTTCAGGAAATAGCAAAAGCTGCCAATCAAGAGGTTTTAAAATTTAATGGGACAACACATCTAGATTATACGCAAAGTGAATACCCAGGTTATTGTGTAGGCCCTGCAGTTTTTGAACTTGATGCAAAAACAGTATTAAACAATGAGACATATGCCTCTAAAGAAATTTTTGGACCAATAGTTCATATTATTCCTTTTAAAACTCTGTCACAAGCAGTTGAGATTTTTAATTCCACAGAGTACGCCTTAACAGGAGGAATCTTTGGGCAATCTCAAGATGATATAGATTTCTTGTTACCTAGGTTAGATGTTGGAAATATTTATATTAACAGGTCAAATACTGGAGCAAGAGTTGGAATTGAGCCATTTGGTGGCTTTAAAATGTCTGGAACAGGGCCCAAAGCTGGAAGTAGTGATTATATTAAAAGGTTCAATTATCCCAAAAGCTTTACTATTTACACTGAGCAGAGTCGTCTAACAGGAGTTAACACTTCACACATAGATGTAATGTCTTCAGGCTTAAGTGAAATGAAAAAAAATGAAACGATTAAAAATTGTTTAGAAAAACTTATCGCAGAATTTGAAGTGTATTTTCAAATTGTAAAAGAAGAGCAAAAGAAAAAGTTATATAAGCTTTTAAAAGCTATTAGTAGTAATAAGTTTTATCTTGAAAAAAGAGAATTTCCTAATGTTCGAATCCCTGGACAAATAAGTTATAGTAAAAAAGCAAGGCCACTAGGTTTAGGCGTAGTTGTTGATTATAACGAAAAATTAAGTATCGAATTGGTTTTAGATGTATTTGTTAACTTGCTTGTTGGAAACGGATTAATCATTAATGCGCAAAATGAATCTGTATTCAAAGCATGGGAGTCCTTGCTAAGCCTATTATATAAAAATGGGGTCTCGATTTATAATATAAGCTTGATAAAAATGAAGTCCGATGTTCCTAGTGAAACATCATTTGATTTTATTATTTCCTCTCACCGTTTGAATGAAGATTTTTACAACTTGATTCAAAGTAAGGGAGAAAATAAATTGATCAAGATATTTTACTCAGGCAGATATTTTACTTTTGATGAAAGAATCGATGCATTCACTCATACACAAGCATATGCAATTAATACCATGAGACATGGGGCTCCTTTGGATTTAGTATTATGAAAATAGCAGTTATAGGCTGTGGCAATATGGCCTCAGCAATTGTTTTACGAGTTCATGAAGAAAATGAATCTATTCAATTTTATTGCTATACACCTACTAAAATCAAAGCTGAAACTCTAGCGAATAAAGTTAATGGAGTTGTTTGTGATACTCTAAATGACTTTCCTAAAGATATTGAGTATTGGATTATTGCTTGTAAGCCTCAACAAGTTGATGATTTGGCAAGAGAGTTTAAATATAAATCTAAAAACATAATCTCTATTCTAGCTGGCACAACTACTAAAAAATTGGGCAAAATTTTTAATACGGATAAAATTATACGTGTTATGCCAAGCACTCCTAGCGAAATAGGAATGGGTATAAGCCTTCTTTTTTTTACAGAATCAATTACTCAAAAATTAAAAAATGAGATGACAAGTCTTTTTAAGGCCTGTGGAATGATCATTGAATTAGAAGATGAAGATAGGATAGGTCCACTAACTGTTTTTACAGGATCAGGTCCTGGCTTTTTATTTCATATTGCTTCCATTTTTGAGAGTGAACTTACAAAATTAGGATTTAAAGATATTTGTTCAAAAGAAGTGATTTCTCAATTGTTCAAAGGAGTTGGTAATCTCTACAGTGACAAAAAGTTGGATGCACTCACGCTTCAAAAGCAAGTTACGAGCAAAGCCGGAGTAACTGAGGCGGGTATAGAGAGTTTTAAACAACAAAAACTAGATCAAATAATCGAAAAGTCATTGAAATCAGCTCTGATACGAGAGAAAGAACTAGGTAAATAATTTCTCTTGTTTTATGTGAAGTAATTCTTTAAAATAGATTAACGGCCTTAAACTGTGAGGTACATGATGGAAGACTTAAAAACAATATTATCATCTCATCATTCTAAAAATGAGATCGATATAGAGCATGATCCAAATAAGATCAATGAAGTAAAACTTCCTTCCAGTTCAGAGATTCCTGATCTTTTTTTTGATGAAGTTTTATTGCAATATAAATTAAATCGTATTGAAATATTAGTTATTATGAACCTTTATCGATTAACTTGGTGTAGACCTAATCTTCATCGAAAATATGGTATTGCACCTATTATTTCTCATCTTGAACTAGCGAACGTTTTAAAAATTAGTAATGAAGAACTTTATCAGGCCATAAGACGTCTAGAGAACTTTGGCTTTATTGAAACAATACGAGCTGGGCAATATTTTGTACGTAAGTACTTTACAGAAGATAATGATAAAAAATATGCTCAAAGCTATGATAATTTCTTTTAATTATTAATGCCTAGTCGAGTTGAAGCAATAGTATCGCTTATCCCTGAAAAAATTAAAATAGTATATGATCTGTGCTGTGATTTGGGGCTAATTGGAAAGACGATAGATAAGTTGCGTGCTATCGATAAAATTATTTACATAGATTCTAATGAAAAAATCAAAGGACTTCAAAACTTTATTTGTGCTGATGCAAGAGAATTTGTTTTTAGTAATGAACCAGATGTTTGTTATGTAATTGCTGGGATAGGAGGTAAGCTTGCGATAGAAATTTTTGATAATATCTTAAATTGTAATCAAGATGTGAATAAAGTGTTCATATTTTGTGTTAATAGAGATCATGAAGAATTAAAAGAGAAACTGAGTGCTATCGCCAATGTAAAACAGCAAATTTTTTATATTAAAGAGGGAAGTTATTCGTATGAAGTTATACAGGTTAGTTTACCTCGCCATGTAGAAGAGATTGTCATTAATGATCTTGCTGCTGAGTTAGATTTTTATCAAAAAAAGATTAGGCATTTATCTTATAAGAAGGATAATTTTTCTAATACTTGGTTAAATAAATATAAACATCGTCAAGAAAAGTTAATTATTCATAATAATTAGCGGTATTTACTTTTAAGTATCTATTTTGTTGTTATAATTAATCTATGAGTAAAAAACAGAATCAACCTGAAAAATTAATCACTTATATCGGTGCGGACAATGTTTTTTTTCAAAATTTAAAAGATTATATAGCTCAGAAACATAGTAATTTAGCAGTCACTTTTAATAAATATTTTTCTGTAGATGAAAAAGAAATACAATCGTTTTTAGTACGTTTTATGGAAGAGAGGCCGTTAATTATTTTAATTGACCTTTCTAAAGCAACTCAAAGTCTTCTACATATTGCCAGGGTTTGGGAGCGACAAAACTTCTATAGGAAAATTCATATTATCGGTCTTTTAGATTATGGCCAAACCAGAGAAGATTTAACTCAAGCATTATCTGCGTCTCTTAAGTGTGTTCATATAAAGTCTTCAGAATTAGAGGCAGTCGCTTACAGTATATTAGCTTTTGCATTTCAAGATAAATTTGAAAATCATGGCTTTGCTACTGCTGAAGTAGATGAAGTTATTAACGCGTATTTTTTAGGAAAAACGGTAAAAGTTTCTTCTGATTTTATTGATATTGAATCTGATTATAATTTATTGCCCGGACAAGAAGTACAGGTCAAAAACTACTGGAATGCCAACAAAATTCTACGTTCAGAGTTTTGTCAGCTCGAAGAGCAGTTAACGGGCCAAAACTACTATAGCTATAATTATTATCAAAAATTAAGACTCCTTCATGTTGATCCAATTGAGCCTAAAGAAGATGAAACTGATGATGAAATTAAAGTAAGACAACAAAAGAGAAAAGAGCTTATAGAAGAAGCAAAGTTTAAATTAAAAAAATGGGTGTCTTCTAATATTCATGATTCTTCCCCTAAATACTTTGTCACTTTTGTTATTGATAAATTTGGTACTTTTTTTATAGATAATAAACCTACAGATCAGTATCAATTTATTTTTAGATCTCAGCCTTTCTTGAATAACCCAGAAAAAGAACTGGAGAAGCTGTCTCCTCATTTTATTGCCTATAATCTTGAAAATGTTAGTGATGAAGAGTTAGAGGCAAATGCTGACATCGCTCATACTTATAATGATACAAGAACATTACAGCTTATAGTAAAGAGCTTAAAGTCAATTTATCGCAAAAGATTCAAGCCCTATATAGTAGTATTCAACTCAAAGGATTACGAAACAGATTATCTACAAAAAACCTTAGATTATGAAAATATAATTGCCTATGGAGATGAGCTATCCATAGAATTAACATTGCAATTGATTCGTATATTACAAACAAAACTTGAACCTACATTTCCTAGACAAACAAACTCAGAAATAATTATAAAAAAAACTTCGCCCCAAAGTTTCTGTGAAATACAATCTTCTATTACCATGGTTGCCTGTTCAGAGATGGATATTTATTTTAATGCTGATTTTGATATCGCTCCTATGACTGTTCTTAAGGTTTATTCTCCATTTCCAATGTTTGTTACTGTGATGCCGCCACCTAACGGCAGTAGTATCAGTTCTCAATTTTATGGTCTGATTCATGGGATAGGGGAAGAAGAGAAAATGGAACTTAGGAAATATGTAAATTCGATTTTCTTCAGAGAGCTTAACCAAGAAAAAGAAAAAGATGCTGAAGAAGTTGAAATGGTTAAACAGCAATATTTAGAGCAAAAACAAAGAGAAGAAGAAGAGCGATTAGCAAAAGAAAAAGAGGAAAAAGAAAAAGAAGAAGCTCGCAAAAAAGGCGAAGAAGAACGTGCTAAGGCTTTAGCTGAAGCAGAAAAAAGTATTATGACTGACTCATCATCAGAAGGAGATGAGTAATGCTATTTAAAATTTTACTTCTAGGCTCTATATTACTTATTATTCATAGAGTCCTTAAGGCCACAAATACTAAGAATAAAAAAACTGTTTCCGAGTCCAAACCCAGTAATAAAGATGTTTTTGAAGCTGAATACGAAGTAGTAGATAATGAAAAGTAATTTTTCTCAAGTACCTCTAGATCTAAATGATTACCAAAAATATGAAATTCCTCAAGACTATATGGCCTATGCGGTCGAGTTAGAATCTGATGTATTACAAGATGGTGATGATTTAGAGTTTTGGTTTTTAGAACAACACTATAAGATCTTTCACTCTGAACTTCAAAGAACGGCTAAAGGACATTATTTTTTCAAATTGATTATAGGTAAAATAACTGTTCTCTATAAGTAAATCTATAAGGTTTTATAAGGTAAAAACCGTCCACAACTTACTCATGATTACATAAGTGATTGAAATTAATGAGATTATAAGTATGTAAATATTACATACTTACTGCTCTTGGAATAATTTAAAGATATAAGCATTTCCATGTTGAAGTTTTTTACAGCTCTCGCGTTAATTATATCAACGCACTTTACATATGCTCTTGATCAAGAAGTTCAATGTGTCTCATTAAGTGAAAAACAAGTGGAAAAAGTTGTAAAGCTTCTTGATGAATAC
>CATLVU010000122.1 GCA_950061135.1 uncultured Oligoflexia bacterium | reverse complement strand
GCTTTTGCTATTCGGATTATATTTGGGATTAACGCAGAAAATCGATAAAGCAAAATTATTATGGATCCTTCTCATTATTCTGTCATCGTTAATAAATCTTTATTTTACTGTGATGATAGTAACGGCTTATTCATTATTAAGAATATTTAATTTAAAATTTGAAAAAGAAAGTTTTTATAAATTCATAAAAGATTTTTTGTTTGGATTTCCAAATTTTTTCAAGTAACTGGCATGCGTGTCTTCAATTACAATTAATCCTCCATCATTGATGTAATCTATGTTTTCAAACAAAGTAGTTGCTTGTTGAATATCAAAATGACCTCCATCGTCCAACAAGATATCAAATTTTCCTACTTTTTTATGAAATTCTGACCAAAAATTAGGATCAGCTTGATTACCAATATGAATTTCAAAACCAAATTTTTCTGAACATTTAGAGTCGGGATTATTATCAATACCAATAATTCTCGCCTTTTTACCAAAATAATTTTTCCACATAAAGTAAGTCATTTCTAATTCAATTTTAGGAATGCTATTTTCCGATATTAAAACGGCATGATCTGGGGATTTATTTTCAAATCTTCTTGAAGAGTTTGACCATAGCTATCTTTAGCATACCAGTTAGAATGCCAATCTTTGATATAACCTAATCTAAAACCATATGGATGTACTTTTTGTCCCATTATCTTCCCTTTACGCTTCTTTTAATGCCATTTTAACGTAGCTTGTTCTTTTTCTTACTCTGAATGCACGACCTTGAGCTCTTGGCTGAATTCTTTTTGCTGTTGGACCTTCATCAACACTGATTTCTCCAACAACAAGTTTATCAAGATCATATTTATTACTCTCACTTGCAACTTGTAGTCCTGAGTTTAGAAGCTTTGTTAAGATAATAGCGATTTCTTTTTTATCATTAAATCGTAAAATTCTTATTGCATCTTCCACTTTCTTGTTTCTGATAAGGTCACAAACTAAACGAACTTTGCTTGCTGACTTATTTACATTATTATTTTTTACAACAATCATAATATCCTACCTACTTCTTAGACTTCTTATCTGCACCATGGCCGTAATAAGTCCTAGTTAAAGAAAACTCTCCTAACTTATGTCCAACCATATTGTCTGTTACAAAAACTGGAATAAATTTTTTACCGTTATGAACAGCAAAAGTAACTCCAATAAAATCTGGTATTATCGTTGATCTTCTAGACCAAGTTTTAATTACTTTATTCCCTTTTCCATCAGCCTTTGCGTCTTCTACCTTTTTTAAAAGATAGTGATCAACGTAAGGACCTTTTTTTATTGAACGAGCCATATTTATATTCTCCTAATTACTTTCTTCTCTTAACGATAAACTTATTAGTTCGCTTATTCTTTCTTGTTTTGAAACCTTTAGTTGGTTTACCCCATGGTGTAACAGGATGTCTACCACCTGAAGTTCTACCTTCACCACCACCATGTGGGTGATCAATAGGGTTCATAACAACCCCTCTAACCTTAGGTCTTCTACCTCTTAATCTATTCTTACCAGCTTTACCGATATTAATTTGCTCGTGCTCAAGATTTCCAACCTGTCCAATTGTGGCACGGCAATTATCTTTTACTTTTCTTAACTCTCCCGAAGGAAGTCTAAGTAGAGCTTCTCCTGTTTCTTTTGCCATAAGTTGAGCATAAGAACCAGCTGATCTAGCCATTTGGCCACCACTTCTAGGGTGTAGTTCAACATTGTGAACAAGTGTACCAACAGGAATATTCTTTAAAAGCTTTGAGTTTCCAACTTTAATATCTGCTGTTTCAGAAGAGATTATTTTATCACCTTCTTTAAGTCCATTTGGTGCGATAATGTATTTTTTCTCACCATCAGCATATACTACAAGAGCAATATTACATGTTCTGTTAGGATCATATTCGATTGTAGCAACAGTTGCAGGTATATCTACTTTTGTTCTTTTAAAGTCAATTATTCTATAACTCTTCTTAGCACCACCACCCCTTCTTCTAGAAGTGATTCGACCTAAAGCGTTTCTACCCGCTGTTCTATTCTTTTTTTCGAAAAGCGACTTAACTTTTTTTGTTTTTTTAGTTAACCCATCACTTGTCATTACTGCCATTTTTCTTAATGATGGTGATGTTGGTTTAAATTTTCTAATAGCCATAATTTGCCTCAGTATTAATTAAAACTTATATTCCTTTAAATAACTCTAACTTTTGCCCTTCTTGGATTTGAACATATGCCTTTTTCCAAGAAGCTGTTTTAGTAAAACGTCTTCCAGCTCTTTTAACTTTACCTGGAAGTACTGCTGTTTTTACGTTTAGAACTTTTACGTCGAACATCTTCTCAACTGCATCTCTGATTTGATACTTATTCGCTTTTCTTTGAACCTTAAAAACATATCTATTTTCAGTCTCAGTAACGATAGATGATTTCTCTGTTAACATTGGTTTGATTAGTACTTGTTCTAATTGCATATTACACCAGCCTCTCTAATAATTTGTTTAGAGCTTCTTTTTCAATGATTAAATTTTCAAACTTAACTGCCTCGTAAACACTAAAACCTTCAACGCTCATCGCTTTTGCATTTTTAAGGTTTCTAGCTGCTAATAAAGCCTTTGAATCTCTACTTGTGGTAACTACTAAACCAGGTAAAAGATTTCTACTATTTAAAGTCTCAAACATCTCTTTGGTTTTTCCAGTTGATGTAAGTTCCTCAACAACTGTTAACTTGCCAGCCTGAAACTTATCAGCAAGGACAGAATGGATTGCATTCTTAACCATTTTTTTATTAAGCTTTTGCTCGTATGATCTAGTAGTCGGACCAAAAACGGTTCCACCACCTACCATAAGAGGTGATCTTGTACTACCTTGTCTCGCTCTACCTGTTCCTTTTTGCTTGAAAGGCTTTGCTCCACCACCACGAACCTTAGATCTATTCTTAGTACATGCATTTCCTTGCCTTCTTCCAGCAAGTGTAGCCTTAACTACTTGATGCACAACTGTTTCATTAATTTTATCTGTGTCTAAAGCAAGGCTTGTTTTAAGGTCACTCGCTTTTTCAAATTTACTGTTTAATACCGTTATATCAGTCATGTTCAATCCTTACTTTTTTAATGCCTTAGTAATCTTAACAAAACCATTTTTCGCTCCAGGAACTGATCCCTTTAAAAGCATATATCCTTGATCTTTGTTAACTTCTAAAACCTGAACGTTTTGAATTGTCTTTACATCATTACCCATACGTCCTGGCATCTTCTTTTGCTTAAATACTCTACCTGGAGTGGCTGATTGACCAATTGAACCTGGTGTTCTGTGAAACTTTGATCCGTGTGCCCCTGGACCACCACTAAAACCGTAACGCTTAATTACACCAGCAAAACCCTTCCCTTTACTTTTTCCAGTCACATCAACGAATAATTGAGGCTGAAAAACATCAAGAGAAACTTCTTTTCCAAGATTCGATTCAGTAATTTCATCATTCTTTACTTCTGCAAACTTAGAATATGTTTTACTTAAACCAGCTTTAGCAAGTTTTCCTTGAACAGGCTTCGTGATTAATTTTTCTCTTTTTTCACCATATGCAACTTGATAAGCACCATATCCATCTTTCTCTACAGTTTTAACTTGAGAAATTACATTAGGGATTAATTTAACTACAGTTACCGGGATGTGCTTTCCTGACTCATCAAAAATCCTAGTCATTCCAGCTTTTTGGGCAAAGATCGTTTCTAAACTTACTGCGACATTCTCAGTCTTTACTTCTTCTGTCGCAACATCTTCGACTTTATTCTCTTCAGACATCTTTCCTCCACAGCATCACCCCAGAGTCGGGGATGCATTCATGGTTAATATTTAATTTCTAGTACTTTATTTCGACATCAACACCAGCTGATAGATCTAGCTTCATTAAGCTGTCTACTGTCTGTTGTGTTGGATCAATTATATCTACTAATCTCTTATGGGTTCTCATTTCAAACTGCTCTCTAGACTTCTTATCAATATGCGGAGATCTAAGAACAGTATATCTATTAATTTCAGTTGGTAGAGGGATTGGACCAGCAACTCTTGCACCTGTATTTTTAGCTGTTAATACAATCTCTTGTACAGAATTATCTAAAATTCCAAAATCATAAGCACGAAGCTTAATTCTTAATCTGTTCGTTTTCATCCCTTCTCCATAAATTTGAAATGAAGTATTAATTAATTTAGTGGGCCTCGACTGTCAAGGTTTTTTCTAAAAAATATTCAATTAAATGAAAATTCCTCTTTTTTCTAAAATCTGCTTGGCCAAATTATTTTCTAGCTTTTCGTAATTTTTAAAGCTCATAGTAAAAGAAGCTCTTCCTTGCGAGCGAGAACGCAACTGAGTTGTATAACCAAACATATTGGATAAAGGTGCTTCGGCTTTAATAATTTCTCTTTCGCCCTTGCTATCAATAGAGACAATTCTCCCACGCTTTTGATTTAAATCAGAAATTATATCTCCTGTATTTTCTACAGGCGTAAGTATCTCAAGATTCATCATTGGCTCCATCAATGAAATTCCTGCTTTGGTACATGCTTCTTTAAATGCCATTGAAGCAGCAATTGTATAGGCGAGTTCTGCTGAGTTTTCCTCATCAAACTTTAAATCTTTCAAAGTCGCTTTAACACCAATTAGCGGATAGCCAGTTAAGGCTCCACCAAGAACTGAATCCATCACTCCTGACTTGGCAGCATTAGTAAACGCTTCAGGAATTTCTCTAGATTTAAACTCAGGGTCAAAAACGACTTCTTGCTCTTCCATAGGGCTAACAGTGAGCTTAACTCCACCATACTGAGTTTTTCCTCCAACCTCTTTATTATATTCATGAAAAGCGGTGGCTTCAGAGTTGATTGTTTCTCTATAAGAGACCTGTGGATCACCAACATTTACACCGACATTAAACTCTCTTTTTAACCTATCTACAATAATTTCAAGGTGCAGCTCTCCCATTCCGTAAATTAGTAACTGCCCTGTCTCCTTGTTTGAATTAAACTGGAAAGATGGATCTTCAACCTTTAACTGAGCTAAAGTTTTATGTAGTTTATCCTCATCTGCAGTTGTTTTTGGTTCAATTGCAACAGATATAACAGTCTCTGGGAACTCCATTAAATCATAGATAATTGGCTTATTTGAAACACATAATGTCTGACCAGTTGTTGTAAACTTCAGACCTGTTATTGCAACAATATCACCGGCCTGAGCAGATTGTAGCTCTTCTCTTTTGTTAGCGTGCATCTGTAGGATTTTACCGATTCGCTCTTTTTTATTCTCAAGAGGATTAAAAACTTGCCCACCGGCTTTAAGCTCTCCTGAGTAGATTCTAAAATATGTTAATTGCCCTACAAATGGATCTGTAGCGATTTTAAATGCAAGACCGCTAAAATCTTCTTCTTTAGCAGGCTTTCTATCTATAATTTTATCAGTGTTTTTTACATCGTGACCTTTAACTGCACCAACATCTATTGGTGACGGAAGATAATCGACAATCGCATCAAGTAATGTCTGAACACCTTTATTCTTAAAAGCCGTCCCACAAAGAACGGGAATAAAGCCTTTTTTAATCACCAAATTCCGTATCGTCTTCATTAGATAGTCAGTACTTAATTCTTCACCACCTAAGTATTTTTCTGCAAGATCGTCATCTAGATCTGCAAGGGACTCTATTAGTTCTTCTCTATATTGATCAGCCTCGGCCTGTTCATCTTCGGATAAGTCTACCTCATCAAATTCAGCTCCTAAGCTTTCGTCCTTCCAAACAATTTTTTTAAGCTTTAAAAGGTCAATAACTCCAGCAAAAGTATCTTCTGCTCCAACTGGAATTTGCAGTGGCGCTGCAACCTTACCAAGCTTTGTTTTAATCTCATCGACTACGTTGAAAAAATCGGCTCCAATACGGTCCATTTTATTTACAAATGCGATACGAGGAACTTTATACTTGTCTGCCTGAAGCCATACTGTTTCTGATTGAGGCTCAACTCCTCCTACTGCACAGAAAACACCAATTGCGCCATCCAGAACTCTTAGTGATCTTTCAACTTCTATAGTAAAATCTACGTGTCCTGGAGTATCGATAATATTAATTTTATGTTTTTTCCACTTACAAGTAGTAGCAGCAGATGTAATTGTAATTCCGCGCTCTTGTTCTTGAATCATCCAGTCCATAGTGGCCGTGCCATCATGGACTTCACCAATTTTATAGTTCACACCTGTGTAATATAAAATTCTTTCCGTGGTTGTTGTTTTACCAGCGTCAATATGCGCCATGATTCCGATATTTCTTAATGATTCCAACATAATAACTAAACCTCAAATAAAAAAAGGAGCGATTAACGCTCCTTTTATATAACAAAAAATGAATTTTGAAAAAGTTAAAGTCTGATGATTACCATTTAAGGTGAGCAAAAGCCTTGTTAGCTTCAGCCATTTTGTAAACATCTTCTTTCTTCTTAATAGCTCCACCTCTGTTGTTAGCTGCATCTACTAATTCATCTGCTAGTCTATCAACCATAGATTTACCATTTCTTGATCTTGAACAATCTCTTAACCATCTAATAGCTAAAGATTGTCTTCTTGCAGGTCTAACTTCTACAGGAACTTGATAAGTTGCCCCACCAATTCTTCTAGATTTAACCTCTACTGAAGGTTTAATATTAGACATTGCTTTTTTAAATACTTTGATACCTTCTTCACCCATTTTCTTTTCAGCAAGGTCAAAAGCACCATAAACGATTTTCTCTGACTGAGATTTTTTACCGTCGTACATTAATGCATTAATGAACTTAGTTACAACAATATCGTTATAACGAGGATCTGGTAAAACTTCTCTTGGAGTTGCTCTATGTTTTCTACTCATTGTTTAATCCTTAACTCTTAGGCTTTTTAGCGCCGTATTTAGATCTTCTTTGTCTTCTCTTATCAACACCAGATGTGTCTAAAGAACCTCTAACAGTGTGGTAACGAACCCCTGGTAAGTCTTTAACCCTTCCACCTCTGATCAAAACGATAGAGTGTTCTTGAAGGTTATGTCCCTCACCACCGATATAAGAAATTACCTCAAAACCAGATGTTAACTTAACCTTACAAACCTTTCTCATTGCTGAGTTCGGCTTTTTAGGTGTAGTTGTATAGACTCTTGTACAAACGCCACGTCTTTGCGGACAAGCTACTAGAGCAGGCGACTTTGTCTTTTCATACTTTGCTTTTCGGCCTTTCCTAACTAATTGATTTATAGTAGGCATCTACATTCTCCTTAAAGTGCAAAATGTTTAGCTTGAGCTTTTAGCATGGAGCTCAAGCTAAAACAAGTTTTTTTATTATAATGTCAAACTTATGTTATCTTCTTCAGCTTCTGACTGTGCAACAAATTCACTGTATCTTGGAACACCTGTACCAGCTGGAATTAATCTACCCATTAGGATGTTTTCTTTCAACCCTCTTAAGTAATCATGTTTTCCTTCTAAAGTTGCTTGGGTTAGAACTTTAGTTGTTTCCTGGAACGATGCCGCAGATAAGAATGAATCTGTGCTTAAAGAAGCTTTAGTGATACCAAGAAGAACTGGTCGCCCTTGTGCTGGTTCCATTCCATCAGCTACTAATTGTGCATTCTCTTTAATGAATTCTGTTTTCATTATTGAGTCTCCAACAACAAATAGTGAATCACCTGGATCAGTAATTTCTACCTTTTTCAACATTTGGCTAACAATAACTTCAATGTGCTTATCATCGATATCAACACCTTGAAGTCGATAAACTTCTTGTATTTCATCAACTATATAAGAAGCAACAGCTTTTACCCCTAAAACTTTCAGCACTTCGTGAGGATTTGATGGTCCATCCATGATCGGATCACCAACTCTAACGTAGTCACCTTCGTTAACAATTA
>CATLVU010000121.1 GCA_950061135.1 uncultured Oligoflexia bacterium | reverse complement strand
TCAAGGAAAGTTCTTGATATTTCTGTTCATCAATTATCTCCTCTCTGGGTTCATTTATTTTCTCATTTTTTTCTAAGGGCGCTGATTGAGAAGTCACCCGAGCGACATCTTTAGAAGTTTTTTTCAGCCCTGATTGCGCAACAGAGATTTTATCATCAATCACTTGTTCAATCTCTTGATCAAGACTGTCTTCAACAACAACTTCTTCATTCAATAAATACAAATTAAACCCAACTGAGGCTATAAGAGCAGTACTGATTATTTTATTAAAACTAAGCATGACCTATCCTTAAATCATTTTTCCTTTATAAAATACGTTCTCCACCAAGGTATCATATTTTTCTCGAGAATTTCTATACTTATGGCAAATTCTTTTAAGTATTTTTTCAGGACAATCATCTTGATAAGTTTTTATCTTACTTAGAACTAGAAGATTTCCCCATTTATTTCTTTGAAGATTACCATGGGTTTTCTCTATTCCAAGGATTTTTGCTCCCATCAAAGTAGAGCGAAACAAAGCTTTTGAGTAAGTTGCATCTTTTGAATTATTTTGTGCTACAAAAGACTGCATAACATCAAACATAGACAAATATGGACCTCCTCCAATATCACTTCCCAGCGCCCATCTAACTTTATGCTTCTCAACTTGCTTAAAGTCAAAAAGCCCTGATCCTAGTCCTAATTTTTTCGTTGGCGCATTTGAGGTCGGACAATGAATAATCGAAGTTTTCGTTCGAGCTAACTTTGTTAACTCTTTTGAAGATAAATGAATTCCATGGGCCATTAAAGTCTGTGGACCCAAACCATTTACTTGATCATAAATATCAGTGTAGGTTTCAACTCTCTCAAAACCTTTCATATTCTTATAAATATCTAATACGAACTCAATTTCAGCTTTATTTTCAGAAAGATGAGACTGAATAAAAGCTTTTCTTTTTCTCGCTTTTTCATGTCCATATTTCATTGTCTCAGGATCAGTTGCAATTGCAAATCTTGGAGTGACTGCATATTTGTTTTTATATTTTTTAAAACCATTATCAACAGTTTTTTTAGCTTCATCCTTAGTCTGGATTAAACTTTTTGGGGAATTCATAGTCATAAGAACATTACCAATTACAAAATCCCCTATACAGTTTTCAAAGGCATCATCTAGTGCATGTTCATGAACTGAGGAAAAGCAGGCCCCTCCAAGTGTTCCAACTTTTACTAACCTTTTAAAAAAGTGCTTTGCTTCTTTTCTAGAAAAGGTTTTATTTTTAAACTTAGCCTCAGTTGGAAAAGTATATTTATCTAGCCAATCTAAAAGTGAATCTTTTGGCATTTGACGCACATCATCCTGAACCCAATGAAAATGCATATCAAAAAAACTAGGAATAATCACACGGTCTGAGAAGTCGAAAATTTCTCCCTTATATTTGTTAATTTCTGAACTTCTAGTAATTTTAACTACTTTATACTCTTCGGCCTTAACCTTTTCTAAAACAAGTAATCCGTCTGGATAATATTTAATACTACTATCTGATATTGGATTTAAAATTTTACCAAGAATCAACCTCAATTGCGTCACAACTCTTTCCTTTCTCTTAACACTTTACTAAGATAACTGCATGAAAATGATCATCAGCTTAGTTTTTAGTCTTTTTTGTCTACTTGCACACTCTAGCGCTAATAAAACCGAAGAGTATCTTATTAGAAAGATTACCTTTCTGCCAATACAAAGCAGTATTAATCCAGCAACATATCACTTTATTAAATCTGAATTAAAAAAACTATCATTCGATAACGGTGATTTTGCTATCATAAAAATGAATACACCTGGGGGCCTCGTAACGACAACAAAGGATATTCTGACTCTCATGGGCGAATCCGACTTTCCTATTGCTGTTTGGATTACACCAGAAGGGGCAAGTGCCACCAGCGCTGGGGCCATAATTTCTAGTGGTGCACATTTTTTATTCATGAGCGAGGGAACAAATATAGGAGCAGCAACTCCAATTGATGTCAGCGGCGATATTGAAAAAAAAGATGCTAAAGCAAAGGCCGTTAATGATCTATCAGCACTTGTAAGTTCTCTTGCTAAATCAAGAGGCAGAGACCATAAAAATTTTGAATTGATGATAACAGAAGCTAAAAGCTTTGATGCAAACCAAGCAAAAAAAGAAAAAATCATTGATGATATAATCAATTCTAATAATGAATTAATTGAAGCTATTTCAGATTCGCAGGTTCGCCTAAAGGACAAAAATTTAAAAATCAAACTATCAGATAATTTGAAATTTCAAACGGCCAAAATGGGTGTTGGTATTTCGCTCTTAAATATTTTTGCCCACCCAACAACAGCTTATCTTTTATTTCTAATCGGTGCAGCCTTGATTTATTTTGAAATACAAGCCCCTGGAGGTTTTATCGCTGGTGGACTTGGGGCAGTAGCATTAATACTCGCGGCCATCGGGTTTCAAGTACTCCCTTTAAATTTTGGTGCACTAGGCTTGATTATCCTTTCTTTTGTTTTGTTTGTGCTCGAAATCTATATCACAAGCTACGGCATACTCGCTCTATGTGGAGTATGTTCTATGATTTTTGGCTCATTATTTTTATTTGATACTCCAGATTCCTACTTAGCAATTGATCCTATTATGATCTTTTCAGCCTCTTTGGCCGTGATTTTATACACTCTCGGTGTTGGATATCTTATTTTTAAAACACCAAGAGACAGAAAGTTTTTCGAAGAAAAAAATAAACGTGGTCATGTGACTAAAATTCTAGACAAGGAAAACCATTTGTATCAAGTCAAAGTTGAAGGCGAAATCTGGAATGCAAAGTCAAACCAAGAACTAAATGAAAACGATAATATTATTGTAACAAATAAAGAATCAATGACTTTAAAAATTAAAAAAGTTACTCAAGGAGAAAACTAATGATTTCATTTTTACCATTTATTTTTATTCTCGCGGTACTAATCTTTAGCTCGATTAAAATTCTTAATGAATATGAAAGAGGTGTTGTTTTAAGACTAGGATCATATGCAGGAGTTAGGGGACCTGGCTTAATTATTCTTATTCCCGGAATTGAAAAACTAATAAAAGTTGACCTTCGTGTTGTGACAATGGACATTCCAAGTCAGGACATTATCACAAAGGACAACGTAACTTTAAAAGTTAATGGTGTTGTTTATTTCAGAGTTAATAACCCACAAAGATCAGTTATCCAGGTTGAAAATTTTTATCATGCAACTTCTCAGATTGCTCAAACAACACTACGATCAGTTATAGGGCAATACGAACTGGATGAAGTCCTAGCACAAAGAGAAGAAATCAATTCCAAGCTGCAAGTTATTTTAGATGAATTAACAGAGCCTTGGGGCGTGAAGGTAACTAATGTTGAATTAAAAGCAATCGATCTTCCAGAAAATATGCAAAGAGCGATGGCAAAACAAGCAGAAGCAGAAAGAGAGAAAAGAGCAAAAATTATCTCTGCAGATGGTGAATTCCAAGCTGCAAAGAAACTTGCTGATGCAGCAGAAGTTCTTGGTCAACAAAAAGATGCTATCACACTTCGATATTTAGATACGATGAGAGAGGTATCAGCTGGCGGTAATAAATCAAATGTTATTTTTCCAGTACCAATTGATATGTTTAGTGCCTTAAAAGATAAATTCACTAACTAGTTAAAATTATTAATGCCTAGGCCATATTTGGGAAATTTTATGGCCTAGGTTATAATATTAGTATGAGACTAATATTTTTTCTCTCTTTTTTTTGTTCAACTCTATTAATAACAGCCGCCCATAGTTATGATAAAAAACATCAAAAAAGACTTCAAAAATTTCATCAAAAAGTGAAGAGTGAATCAACTCTTAAAGAAAATCAACTAGAACAACTTTATATTATCTTCGAAAGATTACGATCTACGACACACCAAATTTTAAATAAAAATCACATCTCAATGAATTTTTACAATATCAATAATCCAGATTATTTTATGGAATCAAATTTTTATTTTTTTCAACGCCTTGTACTACAAAAGAAAAGCTATAGAATAGGAGTTAATCCAATTATATTTAAAAAGAAGATTCCAAAAATGGCACTTATTGGAGTAATGGCCCATGAACTTGTTCATACAGAAGACTTTGAAACCAGAAGCCTAATCGAAATCGCAAAAATGTATTTTAATAGTTCTCAACGAACCTACTATGAGAGACAAACAGACATCAAAGTTATTTTCAAGGGTCTAGATCAAGAATTAATCGCATATAAACAATGGCAATATCCTCTTCTTGCTGAAGAGGCATTGAAGAAAAAGAAAAAGCAGTATTTAAGCCTCGAAGAGGTAAAATTCATAGCAAATAAAATTAAAAACACAGACAAAAAGACTCAGGAAAAACTTTTAAAGTTTTGGATAAAAAATACTCCACTTAATATAGAAGAGCTTGAATCGAGCTATCAAAAATTTAATTCTATGCTAAAATAAATATCGATGAAAAAAAATAAAAATAGAATACTTATAGTAGATGATGTTACTTCGAATAGATTGTATTTAGCACAAATTTTGAAGTCGATGGGAATCGACAACATAACAGAAGCTAAATCAGGTAATCTTGCATGGGACTTAATTAAAGAGTCTGTAAAAATGCAAATACCTTTTGATACAATTTTGACTGATATAAAAATGCTCGATGGTGATGGCCTAGAACTTCTTGCTAAAATCAGAGCTAATAAGCCGACATCAAAAACAAAGGTATTTCTAGTCACTACTGTTAAAGAGCGTGACAAGATAATAGAAGCCAAAAACCTTCAGGCCAATGGATATATTGTTAAGCCTTTTGAGAAACATCTTATCGAAGAAAAGTTAGAGTTTCTAATTGAAGAAGATGAAAAAGAAAAGCCAAAATCTTAATTAACGAATAACTGATCTTTCATTTTGCTTAAGAGCTTTCTTACGGATTCTGATATTTTCAGGAGTTACTTCTACCCATTCATCATCGTCTATCCAATCAAGCGCCCACTCCAAAGATCTTGGAGTTATAGGCGGTAGAATAATATTTTCATCCTTACCAGCTGTTCTTACTGAGCTTAAATGTTTTTCTCTAACGCAGTTTATATTTAAATCATTGGGACGAGTATGCTCTCCAATAACCATTCCTTCATATACTTCTTCACCAGGCTTCACAAACTGTCTTCCTGAAGACAGTAAGTTAAATAAAGCATAAGGCGTAGTCTTCCCTGCTCTATCAGATATTAATGCCCCATTATTACGGGCCAACATTTTACCAACATATGGGCCATACTCTAAAAAGTATGAACTCATAAGCCCTTCACCTTTTGTATCTGTTAAAAACTTTGATCTATAACCAATCAGGCCTCTAGACGGTACCTTAAATTCAATACGAGTCCTTGTATCTCCTATTGGGCTCATTGCCTCCATAATTCCTTTTCTAGTCCCCATTGCCTCTGTTACAGCTCCAGTCGATTCAGTAGGAACATCGACGACTAATTTTTCATATGGTTCAAGCTTAGTGTCACCTTCCATACGATATAAAACTTGAGGACGAGAAATCATAAGCTCATATCCAGCCCTTCTAATCTCTTCAAATACAATAGCAATTTGCAATTCGCCTCTTGCTTTTAAAACAAAAATCTTTGGATCATCTGTTGCTTCATATTGTAGAGATACATTTTTTCGAACTGCTTCTTGTAAGAATTCCTCTAACTTTCTCGATGTTAAATATTCACCTTCTCTACCACTCATTGGAGAAGTACTTACTGATGCTTGCACTGAAACTGTTGGAGGATCAACCTCTATTCTTGGTAATGCTTCTGGACTCTCCATCGATGAAATAGTATCTCCAATTTTAGCATCCTCTACACCATTAAGAATTACAATTTCCCCTGCTTCAGCTTTTTCAACCTCCGCAAAACCAAGTCCACTAAAAATTTGAACCTTACCAATTTTCACTTGTTTCGGATTTCCCGACTCGTTAATCCACATGTAAGGTTTATTTGCGATGATAGTTCCGCTACTAATCCTTCCAATCATCAATGTTCCAAGATATTTTGAGTAACTTAAATTTGAAACGAGCAATTGAAAGTTTCCGTTCGCATCGAGGTTCGCTGCAGGATAAAAGTCTCCTGTAAAAAAGTCTAATAAAGGTTTTAAGTTTCCTTCTCTTACATCTGGGTTGTCCGAAGAATAACCATCTCTTCCTGAACCATAAAAGAAAGGAATATCAAGATCGTAATCTTCAATTCCAACTAAATCTACAATCTCAAGTAAAAGGTCTTCAACTTCACCTTGAACTTCTTCATATCTTTGATCCGGGCGATCTATCTTATTGATCATTACCCCAATTTTAATTCCTTGCTCTATTGCTTTTTGCAGTACAAACCGTGTTTGAGGAAGTGGACCCTCCGCAGCATCTACCAGAAGTAATACACCATCTACCATCATCAATGAACGCTCAACCTCGCCACCAAAATCGGCGTGGCCTGGAGTATCAAGAAGATTAACTTTGTAATCATTCCAATCAAAAGCACAGTTTTTCGCAGTAATTGTAATTCCACGCTCTTTTTCTAGCTCTCCAGAGTCCATAACTCTTTCAACAACTTGCTCATGCTCAGCAAATAACCCTGATTGCTTTAATAACTCATCAACAAGAGTCGTTTTTCCATGGTCAACATGGGCCACAATAGCGATGTTCTTTAATTTCATTGATTCTCCGGATTTTCGAAATATTTTGCCTAGAGTATCCCAGAAGTTAGGATTATGGTCAACATAAAGTATTCACAACTTAAAAGTCTACTGTAATCTCTAGAAACAAGCTTAAATCGCCTCTTTAACATTTAAGTTGAAGTTATTGTTTTTCGGTTACGGCATCAGTTTCTGAAACGGCTTCGGTCAGATTACGGTTTACGGATATCAGATATCTGAAATATACCTTATCAACTTATTCGTTAAAGAAGCCTCAAAATCCAAATGGTTTCTGAGCCAGTTCCCTGATACCTTGATACCCGTTTTCTGAAAACAACTCAATTAACTTACAATCTTTTTAATTATTGATTCAACAATTTTAATTCCATCAACTGCTGCAGAAGTAATTCCTCCTGCATAACCTGCGCCTTCGGCGCAAGGATATAAACCTTGATGAGATACTGATTCTAAACTTTTTTTATCTCTTACAATTGTGATTGGGGCAGAGGTTCTAGTCTCAGGTGCAATTAATACCGCGTCTTCTTCAATAAAACCTGGCATTTTTTTATCAAATTCGACAAGAGCATTTCGCAAATGTTCAACAATATCATTCGGAAATATTTGAGTTATATCTGTTTTAAAAATACCACTTGGACTTGAAGTTTTTGGCAAGTTTTGATCCGATATTTTTCCACTCATAAACTCTTTAACCAGCATTGCAGGTAAGGATCTTCCATCTGATTCTTTCATCGATAATTGGAAAGCCTTTTTTTCAATTTGCTCTTGAATTCTTAAGCCTCCAAAAACATTTTCTTGATTTTCAATACTTACTACTAAAGCTGAGTTTGACCATCTTGAATTTCGAGCATAATTACTCATACCATTCACAACAATTCCATCTTTATCTGTTCCACTCGACAAAACATATCCACCAGGACACATACAAAAACTATAGGTTCCCTTAGCTGTCTCTTTATTATAAAAATTTAATTTATACTTTGCGGCCCCAAGATATTCTGACTTATAAAATTTACCATGCTGAATTTGATCTATTTTTTCCCGTGGATGTTCTATACGACATCCAACAGCAAACCCTTTAGACCTAAGCTCTACTTTATTTTCATATAGGTGGTGGTACATCTCTTTTGCTGAATGTCCTGTTGCAAGAATAATATAATCAGAATAAAGCTTCTCACCTGTATTTAAACAAACACCTACAACTTTATTATCATCA